>JAZQWT010000165.1:0-1713 GCA_045632485.1 Acutalibacteraceae bacterium | reverse complement strand
TGTTGCATATTCCCTTGTAATACGTGACATTTTACGCAGGGGTCTTGTAATTGAATAGGTAACAACGTAAACTGCAACAAAAGCAACGAGGAAAGCAAACAAAGATGAGAAAAGGAACATTCTGAGGATTGACGTAACAAATGGGTGCATATTACCCAAGGATGGCTGGGTTCCTATTACAACAGCAATAACCTTGCCATTTACGGTTATAGGCTCACCTACAATAAGCGAGGCTTCTTCGTAAAGTTCGGGAATATGTTCTGATGTCTGGAAATTTCCCTTTATAGCCTGTTTTATAATTTTTTCAGGAATGTTTATACGGGAATGCCTTTCGCAGTAAGGGTTTGCTTCTTCAAGGCGGATAGAACTGATAATGTCTTTACATAAAAACACATTGCCCTGAAGGTCGCAGATATATATATCGGAATCAATAGAACTTGAAACCAGAGACAAGGAGTAAGCAAGCATAACGGTGGGGTTATTGATATACTGACCGTTGTCATCAAGCTCAAAATATTCCGATGCAGTATCAGAAAGGGTAGTTACGTTTTCTTTGAGAACAGTAACGTTCGTTTCTTTCCAGTATTGTGCTATGAACAAAAGAAGCGATAAGCCCAAAACGACAAGCACAATAAGAACAGATGCAAAAATACTCATAAAGTATTTTCGGAATGTGCCTGACCTTTTGAAAGAAATTTTTCCTAATTTCACTTGTCGCATCTCCTTTTTACTTGCTTATTTTGTTTCAAACTTGTATCCTACACCCCATACGGTTTTGAGTTCCCATTTGTCTGAAACACCTTCAAGTTTTTCTCTTAAACGTTTAACGTGAACGTCAACGGTTCTTGAGTCGCCGTAGTAATCAAATCCCCACACTTCGTCAAGAAGCTGGTCACGTGTGAAAACTCTGTTGGGGTTTGATGCAAGGTGGAAAATAAGCTCCATTTCTTTCGGAGGAGTATCAACCTGTTCTCCGTTTACTTTAAGCTCATAGTTTGTAAGGTTAATAGAAAGTTTGTCAAAGTTTACTTCTTTGGTTGCTTCTGCAACGTTTGCTGAAGTTCTTCTGAGAACAGCCTTGATACGTGCAACAACTTCTTTAGTTTCGAAGGGCTTTACAATGTAGTCGTCAGCACCTAATTCAAGACCGAGCACTTTATCAAAAGTTTCACCTTTTGCAGTAAGCATAATAATAGGTTTGTTTGAAATTTTTCTGATTTCTCTGCATACCTGCCAACCGTCGAGACCGGGAAGCATAATGTCAAGCAGAGTCATACTGGGTTGTTCTTCCTGAAAAGCATTGATAGCACCGGGGCCGTCATTTGCAATTACAGTTGAAAAGCCTTCTTTTTCAAGGTAAAGTCTGAGAAGCTCGCAGATATTTGTATCGTCATCGACTATAAGTATTTTTTCTGTTGCCATAAAAGACCACTCCTTTTTTATTTTACAAATATATTATACCTTAATTTTACAAAATAGTATGTACTTTTTTTAAACAAAAATAAAAGGTTTTGTTGTTTTGTTCACAATTTTACATTATTTCATTGATTTTAACAACATTGTTTTAAAAAGTTTTTCAGATTATAATTTATATGTGTGTTCAGATGTTATATCGCAGGGAACGGCGGTTTCCGACGTTCCGTTATTTCATGCGTAAATTTCAGACGGGTCATTCGTGAATGACCCCTACTCTTCTTTCAATCGGTGAACGTA
>JAZQWT010000164.1:0-32534 GCA_045632485.1 Acutalibacteraceae bacterium | reverse complement strand
ATTTTTGTTAAAAATAAATATCTGTACCATTTCAGCTATGATACAGATATGTTTTATTATTTAACCTAAATCAATAATCGCTCTTCTCAAAGGAGTTATATCAAGTTCTGCATAATTTTTAAAAATCAGATGAAGTTTTTTACAAATCTCGATACATCCTCCGATATCATTACTTTCAATATTAAGAGGCATAACAGGATCATGAACACTCATACGAAGCAGAAACCAACCGTTTCCACTATCCGCATCTGCTGTCACTCTGACACCTTCATAGGTATCTTTCTTAATCGTCCATCCTTCGCATTCATCAGCAAATCTGTTTAAACCGGCAATAACTTCATCACCATACTTTTTAAAATCAGGTTCAGTTATTTTAAATCTCATCGAAAGAGCTTCTTTAGCTTCGTTCATATCAGAAATGAGATCAGAAATTGTCCTGTCTTCCTTTGCCAGATTTGCCATTTTAATAATTATTTTTGTAATAAGATACGCACCGTCATCAAGATAATAGTTATCTCTGAAAGCAGCATGGCCTGATGTCTCAATAGCAAGAGGACAATTTACAGACAGATGATTAAGCTCGATTTGTTTATCAATAACATTTCTGTAACCTCTCTTGAAGGCAAGATGTTTTCCATTGAGATTATTTTCAATAAATTCGGTAAGTCCGTCTGAAGTAACAGAATCAGTAACTATAGTGCCGCCTTCGTTATTTTCAAGAGCTATTGCAGAGGCAAGTGCAACAAGTCTGTTACCGTTTATTTCTTTACCTGATGAATCAACACATGCTGCTCTATCAACGTCAGTATCGAAAATTACACCTAAATCAGCTTTATTTCTGATTACAGCCTCTTGTATCGATTTCATTGCATTTGCATCTTCAGGATTAGGAATATGATTAGGAAACATTCCGTCATAATCAAGATATTGACTTCCGCTGACATCCGCACCAAGTGGTGCAAGAACTTTATCAGCATAAAAGCCTCCTATTCCGTTACCGGCATCAACAACAATTTTAAAGCCACGCAAAGGTCGCGAATAATCAGTCGCATTTATGCCTTCACATATCATCTTACGCAAATTTTCAGCATAAGTTTTCATATGGTCGCAAGTAACTATTTCGCCTTTTTTTTCACTTATACGAAAATTATTTTCTTCTGCATAAAACAGTATTTCTTCAATATCTTTACCATCAAGACCACCCAACCTTGTGAAAAATTTAAGGCCATTTTTATCATATGGGTGATGACTTGCAGTAATTTCAACAGAACCTGCAACATCGAGATTGACAGTTGTCATAAACATAGCCGGTGTAGATGAATATCCGCAATCATAGACTTTTACACCCAAATCTACCAGTGTTTCAATAACACATTCTTTTATTCTGGGTGATGAAATTCTGGTATCGTGTCCAACTGCAATCGCAAAAGATGCATCATTTGTTCTGTTTTTTAAAAGCCATCTTACAAATCCGGAGATAATTCTCTTTACAACCTCATCCGAAAGATATAATGAATCTTCTTTTTCAGTTATAACGCCAACACCTCTGACATCTGAACCGCTTTTAAATTTACTCCAATTGATATCAGGCATATTATTCACCTCCATACAGTGCTACGTATTTATCCGTTACCTCTGCTATAAATTTATACAATTGACTGAAAGCCTTATAGTTTTCTCTGATTTTATTAATAAAATCTGCATTTTCAAGCTCAGTAATGTCAAAATAATCACATTTGAAATATAGATTTTTAGCATTGTAAAATCTAAGCAAATCTTCAGGACAATCACCCGGTTTCTGTTTTTTGTATGAATCAAGACTTAAAACTGCACCGGTTTTCCTACAAGCTTTGATTGCTTTTCTGAATCGTTCGGGTTCGGAGATGATTTTTTGTCTGTAAAGTTCCAGAAAAGATGCATTAGTGTAGAAAGTCCCTACACCACAAGTGTATCTATCAGGGAAAATCTCAAACCAAAAACAAGGAATATATGGGTTTGCTTTCTTATCACGCATAAACATAATCCATACATTTTCCCTATACAATGATTTATCCCTTGAATAACGTGTATCGCGTCTTATTCTTGAAATCATTTTCCACGGAATAAGCACCATTCTGTCGTCATACTCAAACATATCATCCAGCAGTGCTTCAATAATTTGTTTTATGGGCGTTGTGATTCCTTTTTTTATTTCAGGTTTGTGTTCCTCATAAAAATTTTTATCATTTTCAAACCTGTTACGAGCAAGTAAAAATAATGAATCGCTCGTAATTCCGTCATACTTGTACTTATCTGCCATCCAACAACCCCCTCTTGTTCATTTCTTCCGCTGCAAGCATAATTCCCATTTTAGCACTGTGGAAATTAAGTCCGCCCTGCATCCATACAGCATAAGGCTCTCTCAATGGTGCATCTGCAGAAAGTTCAATAGAAGCACCTGAAATAAATGCACCTGCTGACATAATAACTTTACTGTCATATCCGGGCATATCCCAGGGTTCCGGCACAGCAGTTGAATCAATTGGTGCACCTTTCTGTAATCCCTGACAGAAAGCGATAAGATTTTCTTCTTTTTCAAGCTTGACCGCCTGAATAATATCGTGACGTATTTCATTGATTTCAGGAGTAACCCCAAAACCAAATTCTTTAAACAGAGCCGCAGTAAAAGCAGCAGCTTTAAGTGATTCGCCAACAACATGCGGAGCATGAAAAAGTCCCATATAAAGGTTTCTGTTCTGGTTAAGTGTAGCACCGACTTCTCTGCCAAGTCCGGGAGTCGTCATTCTGTAGGTACAAAGTTCAACAAACTCTTCTTTACCGGCAATATAACCACCTGTTCTTGCAACACCACCACCGGCATTTTTGATAAGTGAACCCGCAAAAAGGTCACAGCCCACATCGCCAGGTTCAATTACTTCTGTAAATTCGCCATAGCAGTTATCAACCATTACCATTGCACTGCTGCATCTGTGAGTAAGATCAACAATTTCTTTTATTTCTGCAACACTCAGCGTAGGTCTTAACGAATAGCCACGAGAACGCTGTATGTAAACCATTTTTATTGAATTTTCCTTAAGTGCTTTTTCAATAGCCGGAAGATCAGGTCTCCCTTCATCATTCAGATTGACCTGCATATAGTTAATGCCGAAATCTTTTAAAGAGCCTTGCCCTTTTTCTTCTGTAAGTCCAATTACACTATGGATAGTATCATATGGTGTGCCCGTAACTGAAAGCATTGTGTCACCGGGTCTTAAAACGCCAAAAAGTGCAACTGCAAGTGTATGAGTACCGCAAGTAAAATTATGTCTTATAATTGAATCTTCAGCACCTACGCATTTTGCAAAGAGTTTATCGATAGTTTCACGACCTCTGTCACCGTAACCATATCCGGTAGAACCTGCGAAATGACTTTCACTTATACCGAATTCAGTAAAAGCGGACAGAACTTTTATCTGATTTTGCTCTGTAATCTTATCAATATATGAAAAGCTTTCAACAGCTTTACTCATTGCTTTTTCGGAAGCCTGAAGAACTTTATCACTGATTTTAAAATTATAATACATTCTTGATTTCACTCCATTTTTTACATTCTGTAAATCCTATATTTTTATACCAATTATTTATATCTTTCTTTTCAGTGAAAACATATATATGCTTTCCTATGTTTTCACTTAATAAAGTCTCAATAACTTTTTTTCCGTAACCATTGCATCTGTATTCTTTATCTGTGGCAACTGATGAAATTACCGCACTCTTTTCAGTTTCAAAAACTGAAAAAGCACATGATACTAATTCACCTTTTTCGTATATACCACAGCATTTCGCTACGCCATGTCTTAACTTATGTGACATATCTGCAAACCAATTCATAAAATCTGCCTGAATATTAAAAGTCTTCACAAGCAGATTATAGACATCTTTCAAGTTCTCGCTGTAAAGCATTTCTGCTTTACAGTCAGTTTTTCTATCTCTTATAATTTTCAAAACATCTCCGTGAATTTTTTCACCGCAGAAAAAATGCGAAAACTTTTCCTCACAAAGAATTACACTATATCCTATTACCGAAAAGAATTCCGCGATTTCTTCCAAAGGTGCATTATCTTTTGATGATAACGTTATAACAGAGCCTACTTTACCAATTACGGCATCGGGCGTGTTATTATTTAATGAAATATAAAACAGTGAGTCGTTAAGCATTGAACTGCTATGGAAATCAGAAAGAATTCTCTGAAAAAACACATCATCTTCAAAAGATGCGCAATCATATATTTCTAAATTATCTATAAGCTTAATCATTGGCAAATTCCGTTACAAGTCTATTAACAAGATTCTTCACATCAAGAACATCAGATTTTTTGATAACACAAGACGGTGAATGAAGATACCTGCAAGGCACAGAAACTGCAAGAGTTTTTACACCATCAGCAGAATTATGAATTCTGCTTGCATTGTTGCCGCCTGCAATCATTGTTTTAGTCTGTACTCTGATATTGTTATCATTTGCAATATCCATTGCTTTTCTGTATAAATCCTTTAAATATACAGTACCACCGTCCATAAATGACACAACAGCACCACCACCAAGAGAACAAACCCTTTTTTCGCCTGTCACGCCACTGATATCAGACGCTGTTGTACATTCAAGAGCAATGGCAAAATCAGGCTTTACTCTGTTTGTTGCAGTAATTGCACCTCGGCAACCGACTTCTTCCTGAACAGTAAAAGTAAATGTAAGATCATAATCCTGCTCTTCAACAAGCATATCGAGCATAACAGCACATCCTAATCTGTCATCAATTGCTTTTGCTTTTACATATTCACCATTTTCACCGAACTCAATCCACTCTGAATCAAAAGTAATATCGTCACCCAATGAAACGTACTTTTCTGCCTCATCTTTTGACGCCGCACCGATGTCAATATATAAACTATCTGTTTCAGGAATATCTTTGGCCTTATCTTTAGAAACAAGATGAACAGGTTTCACTCCTACAACACCTGTCAAGCCATTAACCTTTACAGTTCTGCCGAGCAACACTTTTTCATTGATGCTGCCAACATTATGAACTTTAAGAAATCCGTCATCTGTAATATATGAAACAATAAGTCCAACCTCATCCATATGAGCATCAATCATTATTTTATTCTTTGGTTTACTTCTGCCCTTTTTCTCAACAATAAGATTGCCGAGATTATCGATTATATATGAGCAGCTTTTTTCATCTTTGATTTTATCAATAATATAATTTCTAACCGAATCCTCTCTTGAAGAAATGCCGTCAAGAAGAGAAAGGTCTTTTGCAAATTCAAAAAGTTTATCCATTACAGCATTCCTCCATTCTCTCGGTAATATATTCACAAATCAGTTTTGCAGTATTTTTAATATCTTCAATATCAACTATTTCCGCTTGTGTATGCATATTTCTCAAAGGAATTGAAATTAGTCCCATTTTAACTCCTAATCCTGAAACTGCGATATTATCAGCATTTGTACCTGTTCTTGAACCCATAATTTCTTTTTGATACCCAATATTATTTTTCTCAGCAACAGATACAAGTTTTTTACTCATATTATAATCAAGTATTGATGAAAAACCGATCATCGGACCTTTTGAAAGAATACCCGCTTCTTCCGAACCAACATCGGGAGCTGTTGCAAAACTTACATCAACTGCAATGGCTTCATCTGCCGATGCTTTGAAAGAAGAAGTTTTTGCACCACTGCCACCTGTTTCTTCACAGACAGAAAAAACAACTGTAAGATTTGGTTTTACACCTTTATTTTCAAGCATACTGACAGCAAGAATAAGTGATAAAACACCTGCCCTGTCATCGAGAGCAGCACAACATACACGTGACGATAAAAGTTTATTGAAGTCTGATTTAAAAACAACTCTGTCAGAGGGAACAATATACTTTTCTGCAGATTCTCTATCCATAGCAATATCAATTATAACATCAGAAATATCGCTTGCTTTGTTTTCACCTGATTTTGTAAGATGAGGCGGAATTGCTGAAATAACACCATAAATCGGTTTTTTGCCGTAAATTATAACCTCCGCAGAATCAAAAGTACGTGTATCAACGCCACCGCAAGCACCAACTTTTATAAATCCATCATCAGTTATTGCAGTAACAACCATACCGATTCTATCTATATGAGCATCAAGAAGAAAATGTGTACCTGGTGCTTTTTGTCTTGCAACAACATTGCCCATTTTATCAATATTGACAACCATATATTTACCTATTGCATCAGCTGCAACCTTCGCGGCAGCAGTTTCGTTACCGGGAGTACCGTCTGCAAGGCATAACTTTTCAAGTAAATCAATTAATTCTTTATCATTCATCACTGTATATCACTTCTTTCAAAAGCTTTACAGATTATTATACCGCTAATAGAAGAAAATATCAAGTTTAATTATTTTTATCATTCAAAAAGCATATATTTTACGGGAGTGATCGACATGATATTAAAAATAAAAAAACAGTATTTAATTATCTTCATATTCACATTGTTGATTTTTTCAGCATTTTTGCGTTTTGTCCCTTTTGCCGCCAAAGCAGAAGAAACAGATGGAATCAAAGTACCAATAATAATGTATCATCAGATTACGAAAAAGCCTTCAAAGACAGGTAAATATACCGTTTTATACTCACAATTTAAAGAAGATATGGAATATATCAAATCCAAAGGATATGAAACAATTAATATAACTGATTTGATAAATTATGTTAACGGCAAAAAAAGTTTACCTAAAAAACCAATAATCATAACTTTTGATGATGGTTTCGAAAGCATATATGTATATGCATATCCATTATTGGATGCAATGAATATGTGTGGCGTTGCATCCATTGTTGGAGAATTCACAACTTTTTTCACTGAAAATCCTGACCATAACGTCGCATATTCCTATATGGATTGGCATCAGATAAAAAATCTCGTAAACAGCGATGTAATTGAAATACAAAATCACTCATATGATATGCACAAAAACCATACTGAAAGACACGGTATAAGCAAAATGAACAAAGAGGATGTTGCAACTTATAACACAGAAGTCGGCAGTGATATTGAAAAAATGCAGAATATGATGGAGCAGAAAACCGGATACAAGCCAAATACACTTACTTTTCCCTTTGGTGCATACAAAAAAGAAACTATTTCCCTTGCAAAAAGTCTGGGCTTTGATGCAGCTTTACTTTGCGAAGAAAGAATCAATATAATAAAACAAGGTGATACAGAAAAATTGTACCACCTCGGTAGATATAACAGACCTTCAAATGTTTCTACTGAAAAGTTCTTTCAAAATATTCTTGAAAATTAATTTTTACTCTTATTAATCGATTTTCTGATCAGCAGATTTGAAAGAGCTTTTGCATTAAACGGAATAATGGGATAAAGGTATTTTCTCCCTTCAAGAGTTTTAGTTGTTGCAATAAGCAAAAATGTTATTACAAAACCTGCAATAAATCCCCACAGATTGAATAGTGCTGTCAGAACAATAATCATTATTCGAGAAAATTTCATTGCATAACCAAGTTCAAAACTCGGTTGCGTAAAATTCGCTATTGCAACAAAAGCCATGTAGAGAATCACTTCAGGTAAAAACCATTTTGCACCGACTGCAAATTCGCCGAGAATCAATGCACCGATAACACTGAATGAACCGCTTAAAGATTGAGGAGTGTTGATTGATGCAAGTTTCAGCATATCGATAATCAACTCAATTGCAAGTATCTGCGCAAGTACAGGCACTTGAGTAGGATTTTCTATTCTTATAAACGACAGCCAACCCGGAATGAATTCAGGGTTTTCTACAAGGAGGTACCACACGGGAGTAATAAGAATTGAAAGAGTAAAAACTATCATTCTCACAAAACGAAGATATGACCCGATCATAGGTGAAAAATAGTAGTCATTCGAATCCTGAAAAAACTCAAAAAAACTTGTCTGAACAATGATTGCTGTGGCAGAATTATCGATTAAAATAATGATATTCCCCTCATTTATTGATGCCGCAGCTGCATCAGGTCTTTCTGTATACCGAACTTTTGGAAAGGGATTATAAAACTGCTTTGTAAGCAGACTTTCAACAAAACTCTGCTGACTCATGGAAAGTGAATTTACCTGAATATTTTCTATTTTCTTAATCAGACTTTTAAGCAACTTTTTATCAACAGCATTATCAAGATAGCAAAGTGCAATATCAGTTTTTGATTTTTCACCAACCTTCATTGCATGGAAAGTCAGTTCAGGAACACGTATTCGTCGTCTTATAAGTGCAGAATTAAAAACAATAGTCTCAGTAAAGCCATCGTGTGAACCGCGAAGAACTTTATCATTGTCAGGTTCATCAAGTGACCTGGTCGGATAAGTTCTCGCATCAATCATTATTGCGTGATTAAAGCCTTCTATTATAAGTGCCAGAGTCCCCGAAAGCACCGAAGAAATAATTGTTTCAAAGTCGGATTCAATATCAGTTTCTGTGTAAGTTATAAATCTTGAACAAAATTCTCTGGTGTTTTTAACTGAATCAATCTGTTCGGGTTCAAGTCGTGTAAGATATTCGAGCATTTTCTCAAGAATTTCGTCTTTACAGAAAGCATCAACAAAATACATTTTTGCATTTCTTCCGCCTATAAACATTTCTCTTGCAATTAAATCAAAATTTTCACTTATACGCAATATATTATCCAGCTGATTTACATTTTCAGTATAATTTTTACCGATTTTATCCAAGACAACACCACCTGATTTTTTTATTATGTTGCCTTTATTTTTTTATTTTATGCTCTGTAACCATTATATAATTCAACAATAGCATTCCACGTTAACGGCCCTACAACACCTGTGGGCTCAATGCCATACAATCTTTGTACTGCAAGAACCGCATTTCTTGTCTGATTTCCAAAGGAACCGTCAACATTTATTACCGGAACAGATGAATTATTCTGTCCGATAACTCTCAGGTATGTCTGTATCTGTTCAACACTTTTGCCTGTTGCACCAAGCGAGAGTACAGTGCCCGGATATAAAAGAGAGCTGTAAGACTGATATTCTCTTGGTAAATTATTTATTATACTCTGATAAACAGTTTGTATTTTATTCCATGTATCTCTACCGGCAATACCGTCAGGATTCAGACCGTAATAACGTTGGAAAGCTCTTACTGCATCTGTTGTTCTCGGACCGTAAATTCCGTCAGCATCAATCTCCTGTAAAGCATCATTGAAGAATGCAATAAAATTCAGATAATACTGCAGGCTCTGCACTTCTGTTCCTCGGCTGCCTTCATTAAGAACTTTACTGAAACGTCGTTGTGCTTCTGAATAAGTAATTCCCTCTGAGTATAGTTCAGATAAACCCTTTACACTATTATAAATATTTTTCAGTCTGTACCATGTGTTTTTGCCGACAATACCATCGGGTGTCAGATTGAAAATCCGCTGAAAGGTTCTTACAGCCCGCTCTGTTGCGGCATCAAAAACTCCGAGGTCAACAGGAACAGTAGGTATTGCAGGATAATTTGCTGCAATCCTGTTGATTTCACGCTGAATTGTTCTCACATCCTCTCCCCTGTCGCCAAGTCTTAACGCTCTGCCGGGATACGAAGGAATATTGGCTCTTACAGGTGCATTCCTGACAAGATTTACATTACCATAATAATATTTCAGGATATCGTAAGGTACATATCCCCTGTTTGCAAGGTCAACTGTACCCCACTGCTTGAGTCCTTTACAATTCACACCCTTACCGCTGCAATATTGAGTAAAATAAGGAGAAATTGTTCCTTGTTTTACAACATAGTCATTAAACAATTCATCAACAATTCTCGAAATATTCGAAAAAATATCTCTGCCTTTTACGTAAGACTGATCGTATTGTGTTGAATTTGTTATATCAAAATTATATCCTTTGCTTCTGTAAAACTCAGTATAAACTCTGTTCAAAGCAAAGGTAATAATTGCATATATATTTGCCCTTAATGCACTTTCAGGCCATGTAGGATAAATTTCACTTGAAGCAGCATTTTTAATATAGTCAACAAAATCAACTGTAATATTCTGTGCATTTGAATCAGGCGGTCCGAGATGAACCGTAATTGTCCTGGGAATGGTAGGTTCATTAATCATCAATATATCTCCTTATAAATCTTTTGGTTCTTCGTCAACGTAAATTATTTCGTTATCATCTGTCGGCGTACCGGTTTTAGGCACAAGATTTACGGGTTGAATTGAAGTCACTTCATCAAAAACAGGTACATTAGTATACAGTGTTGTAATAAAATTTGGATGAGTTACTTTGATTGTGTAAGTAGAAAACGGAAGAATACTATTGTCTTCCTGTGCCAGATTTTTTCTTGGTGCGATAAGAGATATGCCATCAACTATACCACTTGTATCTGTTAATTCATCAGTAAAAGTGTGAACACCGTTATCAAAATCTTTTGTAACCTGAACTCTTGCACTTACAATAGGAAAAGCCTCCCTACCGCTGAAGGTCTGAACTTTCAAAGTACCGTTACCGTTGTTTTTAGCTCTGAAGTCTGACAAATCAATATAAGTAGGTTCTGTTCTGCCTGCATTATAGTTTGTCGGATTTGTTCCTTCAAGTTCAGTAATATCAGCTTCTTTCCCTGTGTTGTCAGGTGAACTTACAACTGAAACAACAGGGGTTGCCTCGGGAATTTTTTCAATTACCTCTCTGCTTACAAAACCACCGTTTTCATTAGCATATTTCAGCAATTCTTCCTTATATTTTTCAATCAGATTCTGCAACTCGGAATTATTCATCTGCTTACCTCCTGATATTATCGTTTATTACCATAATATTTATTTTTGCAGAATTTGACACAAAAAAAGAGGTGCCGTTTTCACGACACCTTAAAATTATCAATATTATTTTAATACATCTATAACTTTAATACGTTGTAAAAGTATAGATTAACCTTGTCAATGATTAATTCTGATTGTGCAAAAAATGTTGATTTTAAATACAAAATCGTTTATTTATTTTTTCTTTCAACTTTTTTCTTATTTCCTTTTTCATCAACTATATATGTGTTTTCAAGTGTACCGACAAGACTTGCTTTAAACGCATCGATATATTCTCGTCTTAACTTCTGTCTTTCATCCTGTTCAGCAGGAGTTAACTCACGTGTCTTGGCAAGATGAGCCAGTTCATTTATTCTGTCGATTTTTTTCTGATCCATATTATTTTCCCCTTTTGTATTCTTCTGCCTGACTGAGTATTTCATTAGCTGCCTCAAGCTGACTCTGCGTGATTACTGAACCTCCGTTAATACGCGAAAGCTCATATTTTCGCTCATTATAGGCCAATGATTTAACTTTGGTATAAGTATGGCCACCTGATGTTTCTTTACTTATAAACAAATGATTATCCGCAAACGATGCTATCTGTGACAGATGAGTTACACATATAACCTGTTTACCGTTTGAAACATCGTATAACTTTTTTGCAACCTTTGTTGCTGCCTGACCGCTGATCCCTGTGTCAATTTCATCGAATATCATTGTCAAAATGTCATCCTTTTCGGATAGAACATTTTTAATGGCAAGCATTATTCTCGAAAGTTCACCACCTGACGAGATTTTAATAAGCGGTTTGGGTGATTCACCTACGTTTGCAGAAATTAAAAATTCTATGTCATCACAACCTGTTATGCCAAGAGCTTTGTCTTTTCTGTCAACCAAAAAAGTTACACCGGGCATATCAAGGAACTTAAGTTCATTAGCTACTTTAGCGGTAAAAATTTCTGCAGTTTTCATTCTTGAATCAGTAAGCTTTTTCGCAGCATTTAACATTGACTGACCTTCAGAATCAAGTTTTAAAGTTAATTCCTCTATCCTCTCGGCAGATGAATCAATTTTTTCAAGTTTGTTTTTTAATTCTTCAACAACTGACATAAGGCCTTTTTCGTCAGTGTTGTATTTCTTTGTAAGACGCACAAGAAAATCAAGTCTTTCCTCTGTTTCTTCAAGAAGACGAGGGTTGAATTCTATAGAATCAAGGTTATCTTTTATGCTCTGCGAGCAATCCTCTAATACATATACAGTATTCTGAAGATTCTGCAAAACATCTTTCATTTCACAGATTTCAGATATACTGTCTATCTGCTCTGCAATATTCTTAAGTAATGATAAAATACCGACTTTGTCATCTTCACCTGAAAACTCATTATATGAAAAAGACAGAGCTGAACTGATTTTTTCAGCATTTGCAAGTTTATTCCTTGTAACTATAAGTTCAGCGATTTCTCCCTCAGTAACATTCGCTTTTTCTATTTCATCTATCTGAAAGCGGAGAATTTCAGCATTCTTTTCGTTTTCTTCTTCATTATTCTTTAAATTTTTAAGTTCTTTCTTAAGTGCAACAAAACTCTTATAATATTCTGCATATTCAGCAAGAATTTTCTCATTGGATGCAAGTTTATCAATATAAGCACAATGATTATCTTTCAAAAGCAAAGATCGGTTATCATGCTGACCGTGTATATCTACAAGAGTTTTTCCAAGTTCTTTAAGCATTGAAACGGTAACCGTTACTCCGTTTATACGGCACACATTTTTACCGTCCTGAGAAATTTTACGAGAAACAAGCAACGAAGAATCTTCTTCATTATCAATACCCAATTCCTGAAGTTTAAGTTTAGTCTCTTCTGTAATATCAGCAAAAAACGCAGTTACGCCTGCAGCTGTTGTACCTGTGCGGACAAGTTCTTTTGATGTTCTTTCACCGAGAATCGCATTGATAGAATCAATGATTATTGATTTGCCTGCACCCGTTTCGCCGGTCAACACATTTAAACCGGTATCAAAACTGATATCAGCACTTTCAATAACTGCAATATTCTCAATTTTAAGACTGTTAAGCAAACCTGACCACCCTTATTTTTCTATAAAGCTTTTCAATTCTTCTGATAAACTTTTTGCATTTTCTTCCGTTCTGCAGAGAACAAAAATTGTATCGTCACCTGCAACAGTACCAACAATATCGGTGTATCCCATATTATCAAGAGCACTGCAGGCACCCTGTGCCATTCCTGAATGACAATTGATACAAACAATATTCATAGCGTAATCCACACTTAAAATTGTGGAGTTGAATATCATCTGGAATTTCGCACTGAGGTCATTTGTTTTCTCCTGAGGAAGACTGTATCTGTATCTGCCGTTTGAATCGGTAATTTTGATTAAACGGAGTTCTTTGATATCACGTGATACTGTTGCCTGAGTAACGTCAAAATCATAACTGCAAAGATTCTCAAGCAATTCTTCCTGTGTTGCAATCGGTTTTTCCTCAATGAGTTTTAAAATAAGCGAATGTCTTTTTCTTTTCATAATATAATCTCCCTCTGATTAATTACTACTGAGTTTTGCGCTGAGAATATCTACAAATGTATCAGATTTTATTCTGATGAAATCTGCAGTATTCTCTGATTTTTTTACAATAATTTTACTGTTTTCCGCCAACGGCACAGCCTGTCCGCCGTCAAAAAAAGCAAAAACATTTCCAGGAACGTTTTCATCCGAAATTTCAAGAACACTTTCACTCCTGAAAATCATCGGACGTTGAAAAAGAGAATGAGGACATACAGGAGTTAAAAGTATACTTTCAATCAATGGGTCAATAACCGGACCGCCTGCTGAAAGTGAATATGCAGTAGAACCGGTCGGTGTTGAAATAATAACACCGTCTGAATAATACTCACTGACCTTTGCGCCATCACAACTGATTGTAAGGCGAACCATATTCACATTAGTTCCTCTACCTACAAAAACATCATTAACACAGTTAACTTCACGTTCTGTTTTACCATCAACTACAACAGATGCAGAAAGCATCATTCGTTTATCAACCGTGTAATTGCCCGTGATAAGTCTGTCCAGAAGCTCAAGCTCCTGTGGTTCAAGACCTGCCATAAAAGCAACTCTGCCTGCATTAATTCCAAGAATAGGACACCCTGCATCCGAGGCTTTTTTTGCACTGTTGATGATAGTTCCGTCACCGCCGATTGCAATAACTATCTTTGCCTTATTATACAATTCGTCTTCATCAAAAAACGAATCACAGATATCAGAAAAAACTTTTTTGTTTTCGCTGACCATAGCAAAATCTGCCTTAAGTTTTACAAGCTCAGCACAGACTTTACGAGTAACTTCTTCTGCGTTTTCTCGCGAAAGATTAGGAATAACTGCAAACATTTTCTCACCTCATTTATCGAGATTTCTGTGTGATTCCTCTGCAAGTTCTTTTGGTTGAACAGTGCAGATCATCTGAGGATTATCTGACTTTTCAATCAGCATCAAATATTCAATGTTACCTTCAGGGCCCTTAATCGGAGAAAAAGTAAGACCGAGAATTGAAAATCCGTTTTCAAGGGCAAACTGTGTTATCATTTCTATAACTTCTATATGTGTTGAAAGTTCACGGACTACGCCTTTTTTGCCGATTTTTTCACGACCTGCCTCAAACTGCGGTTTAATAAGGCAAACAGCTTTACCTTCTGATTTTAAAAACTCCCGCAGCACAGGAAGGATAATTTTAAGTGAAATAAACGAAACATCTATACTTGCAAAATCAATTTCTTCGCTTACCTTTTCTTTATCAAGATAACGGAAATTTGTTCTTTCAAGATTTACAACGCGTTCATCCGTACGGAGTTTCCAGGCAAGCTGACCGTAACCAACATCAATTGAATAAACCTTCTTTGCACCTCTCTGGAGCATACAATCAGTAAATCCACCTGTCGACGCACCAATATCCATACAGACATTTTCATCAAGTTTAAAGTCAAAGCTGTTAAGCGCTTTTTCAAGTTTATATCCGCCACGGCTGACATAGGGCATCTTACTGCCTCTTACTTCAATGGCATCATCCGGTTTTAAAAACATACCAGATTTAAGAGCTTTCTGACCATTGACATAAACCTGCCCTGCCATAATAAGTGCTTTAGCTTTTTCACGGCTTTCAGCATGTCCCTGCTCAAAAACAGCAGTATCAAGTCTCAGTTTTTCAGCCAATACACTCACTCACCTTTTTTACCATTGAATCTGCATCCATACCGTATTTTTTAAGTTGTGATTCTACAGTTGCAGGCTTTACAAAATCTTCACCGACAGCAGTAATATCATACTTACCTTTATATCCTTTTTCAAGGAGCATTGAACCGAAACGTTCAGCAACTGAACCATTCTTTATGGCCTCCTCAAAAAAGAATATATTCTTAATACCTGACAGATTTTCAAAAACTTTTTCATTAACGGGTTTTATTTTATTGAGTTTTATTACTCTGACTTTTATACCTTGTTTTTCGAGCAGAGTCTTTGCTTTACAAGCATTAGCAAACAATCTGCCGTAAACAACAATTGCAGTTTCACCCTCATTACCGTAAACATCAAAATCATCGTTACTGCATATGAAATCATCAGGCAATTCTTCTTTACAACCACGTGGATACCTGATTGCAACCGAATTATTCCCTTCAGCTATTGCTTTATCAAAAACCGAAGAAAGTTCTTCAAATGAAGACGGAGAATAAACTTCAATTTTCGGAATTGTATTCAGAAAAGGTACGTCATAAATTCCCTGGTGAGATTCACCATCCATTCCGACAAAACCTGCTCTGTCAATCGCAAAAATAACTTTCAGATTCTGCATTGCACAATCATGAACTAGCTGGTCATAACATCTCTGTAAAAATGTTGAATAAACGCAGAAAACCGGAATCATTCCGTTTTTTGCAAGACCTGACGCAAAGGTTACCGCATGTTCTTCAGCAATACCGACATCAAAGAATCTGTCGGAGTAAATATTACTGAATTTTTCAAGCCCAGTACCAAGGCTCATAGCAGCGGTTATTGCACAGATTCTTTTATCTTTACCTGCTTCATTGCAAAGCTTTTCGCCAAAAAAGTCTGAAAAACTTTCGTTTCCGCAAGCACTTTCGCCTGTTTCAACATCGAACTTTGAAATACCGTGGAATGTACTGGGAGATTCCTCCGCAAAATTGTAGCCTTTACCTTTTTTGGTAAGCACATGAATCATAACAGGTTCATTTTTATTTTTTGCAATTTCAAAAGCAGAACAAAGCTGCTCAATATCATGTCCGTCAAAAGGTCCCATATAGGCAAAACCCATTTTTTCAAACATCGTTGTGCCGTAAACAGAACTTTTGATATAATTCTTAAGGTTTCGGATAAACTTGGCAATAGGTTTACCGATACCCGGGACAGCTGAAAGGAAACGGTATGTTCCTGTTTTCAGAAGATAATAACGAGGTGTTGTTCTTATTTTTGAAAGATATGTTGCAACAGAACCTACGTTTTTTGAAATTGACATATTATTGTCGTTGAGAATTACAATCAGATTACTCTTTTCATCACGTCCGGCATTATTAAGTCCTTCATAAACAAGCCCGCCTGTAAAAGAACCGTCACCAATTACCGCTACAGTTTTTCTTGAGTCCTTGAAAAGAAGACTGTTTGAAACATCAATACCATAAGCAGCAGAAACAGAAATACTGCTGTGACCGCTTGCAAAAACATCGTGTTCGCTTTCTTCCGGACGTGTAAAACCTGACAGACCGCCTTCAGTTCTTATAGTTGAAAACTTTTCACGTCTGCCTGTTAAAATTTTATGTGTATATGCCTGATGACCAACATCCCAAATGATTTTATCTTCAGGCGAATTGAAAGTTTTGTGAAGTGCAACTGTAAGCTCAACTGCACCTAAATTCGATGCAAGGTGACCACCGTTTTCTGAAACAACAGATATAAGTTCTTGTCTGATTTCGCTACAGAGTACATTAAGTTCATCATAAGAAAGTGTCTTTATATCAGACGGTGAATCAACAGCATCAAGTAGCCTGTTTTTATTCATCTTATCAATTATCCCTTTCAAGAAGTTTTAATGCAAGATTTTTAAGAAAAGATACGTCTTCATCGAAGTTATCAAGAGCATCAAGTGCTTCGTTTGTTAGAACTTCTGCGTATTCTTTCGATTTTTCAAGACCTAAAATAGAAACATATGTGGATTTGAAATTTTCACTGTCGCTGCCGATAGGTTTGCCTAATTTTTCGGCAGTTGAAGTAACATCGAGAATATCATCAACAATCTGGAAAGCAAGACCCAGCGAAGAAGTATACTGCTCTGCAGCAGAAATCTTTTTCTCATCAGCACCTGCAGCAATACAACCGAGAAGTGCTGCACAATTGATCAATTTACCTGTTTTAAGGTTGTCCATAGTTTTCAATCTGTCAAGTGAAATCACTTTACACTCACTCATAAGGTCAACTGTCTGTCCGCCAATCATACCCTGATATCCCGCATATGATGATAAAATCCTGACAGCTGAAACTATCTGTTCAGCACTCAGATCGGCTTTGGCAAGAGTTTCAAACGCAAGTGTAAGAAGACCATCACCTGCAAGAAGTGCATATTCTTCACCAAATTTTTTATGACAGGAAGGTTTACCCCTGCGCATATCGTCATTATCCATACAAGGCAAGTCATCATGTATCAAAGAGTAAGTATGAATCATTTCGATTGCAGCTGCAAAAGGAAGTGCTTTTATAACTTCGCCACCACATATACGGCAAAATTCAAGAACCAGCACCGGACGGATTCTTTTACCGCCATTCTGCAGGCTGTATCTCATAGCATCAGCAACAATTTCTTCATCATAAACCGATTTATCAATAGATTTATTCAGATAATCCTCAATAACACCGAGATATTCAGCAAAAGTGTAATTACTCATTATTTTCAACCTCTTTGATTTTCTGTTCTGCTTCATTCAGACATTTTTCGCAAAAGGCAGAAAGTTTTGTACCTTCCTCAAAAAGTTCCATACTTTTATCAAGAGGGAGACTGCCTTCTTCAAGAGTTGCGACTATTTCTTCGAGTTTTTTAAGTGCCTCTTCATATGTCAACTTTTTCATTCTGTAACCTCACATTTCACATTTCCGTCAGCAAAACGAAGATCAAGGCTATCACCTGTTTTTACTGACTTTGCACTTGTAAGCACTTTATCTTCACAAGTAACCATTGTATATCCGCGTGACAAAACCTTAAGCGGACTCATTGCATCAAGTTTGCCTACAAGCGAAGAAAATATAAGCCTGTTCTTTTTTACAATCATTTCAGCTGAATTTTCACAAGACAGAACAAGATTATCAAGATACTGTCTGTGAGATTTTATCATATCAGCAGGTTTTAAAAATGATTTAGAATTAACAAGAGAACTGATTTTATTGCGTTCATCCTTGATTTTATTCTTCATATAACTGTTAAGATATGCCTTAACCGAACTTATATAAGAAAGATGTTCACGCATATCGGGAACAGCAAGTTCAGCTGCTGCAGATGGTGTCGGTGCACGTAAATCTGCAACAAAATCTGCTATTGTGAAATCGGTTTCGTGTCCGACAGCACTGATAACAGGGATTGAGCAGTTATATATTGCACGTGCCACACTTTCTTCATTGAAAGCCCATAAATCTTCAATTGAACCGCCACCTCTGCCCACGATAAGAACATCGGCAGCATTAAGTTTATCAAAAGTTTTTATAGCTTCTACAATTGACGGTGCTGCATTCACACCTTGAACCTCAACACCTTTAAAAACAACTTCAGCTAAAGGAAAACGACGTCCGAGAACATTCAGTATGTCTTCAATTGCAGCGCCCGTAGGAGACGTAATAACACCCACACGCATAGGACATTCAGGAATTTCTTTTTTATGTGATTCGTCAAACAGACCCTCTTCTGATAATTTACTTTTTAATCTTTCAAAAGCAAGATTCAGACTGCCTGAACCGGCAGGCATCATATCTTCAATATAAAGCTGGTACAGACCGTCGCGTTCAAACACAGAAATTCTGCCGACTGCAATAACCTGCATTCCATCTTCAGGCATAAAACGAAGACGCCTGTTTGCAGTTGAAAACATTACGGCTTTAATTGAGGATTTATCATCTTTTAATGTAAGATAAAAATGACCTGTCCTGTAATGATTTTTGAAATTTGAAATTTCACCGCTGATAATGACCGCTTTAAGATTAATATCATCATCAATGAGCGATTTAATATAAGTATTGACTTGTGTTACAGTTAAAGCTGAAGGAGTTATCATTTTCTATTCTCCGTAATTGCAGTAAGAATTGAAATACCGGCTGCATTATCTGATGAAAAATCAGGTTTTGCAAATCTGCCTGAAAAACGTTCAGAAAAATCACGGCTTATAATGGAGTTAGACATTACTCCTCCGGCATAAACCAAAGGCAGATTTCCGTACTCTGATAAAAGAGATTTGGTCATCTCCTCGAGAGCACGTGCAATATAAGTAATGCAATACTTAGCAACATCTTCAGGTTTTTCGCCATTTTCAATCATTTTACCGCATATATTCTCTACACCTGAAAGGCAACAGTCTGAACCTTTCATGGTTGGTTTTATTTTATATTCTTTATTACTCTGTGTTGCAAGTTTATCAAGCTCTTTTCCGCAAGGAAACTGAAGATTCAGCATTACACCAACACGATCAATAGCCTGACCTGCTTTCAAATCAAGTGTTTTAGCGACGAGAGATATATCAAAAATTCTGTCTTTACCGGGCTTCACATAAAGTGCTTCTGTTGTACCGCCTGAAAGATGAAAAGCAATAAATTCCTGTTCAATCAAATCTATGGAATCTGATGAATATAATGCTGCTGCAATATGTCCCGCCTGATGAGAAAAAGCATGAAGCGGTATTTTATTTACGCTGCTTATTGCTTTTGCTGCACTGGCACCCGCAAGAAAACAAGGCATATATGAACCTTCTTCGTCTCGGGGTGAAACAGAAACTCCTACTGCAGAAAGATTAAAACACCTGTCAGAAAACAATTCGTCAAACATCTGCGGAAGTTGAACCGTATGATGAAAAACTGCGTCGCTTTGCCTGAGTCCTAAAGAACCTTCTTTGACAGGCAAAAGTTTTTTAGCCTGGTAAACCTCTTTTGTTTCACAATTGTACACACTAACGGAAGTAGTGTAGTTGCTGGTATCAATTCCGAGATATTCAGCCATTTTTTACATCCCTTGAAATCGAACCGAGAATACCGTTGATAAATGAACTGTCATTTTCACCTGCATAAATTTTAGCAAGTTCAACAGCTTCATTGATTGAAACGCCTACAGGTACTTCATCAACAAATAAAATCTCACATATTGCAATTCTTAAAATTGCAAGAGAAACTCTGGGAATTCTCTTAATAGTCCAGCCTCTGCTGAATTTTTCAATATAAATATCTATATCTTCCAGATTGTCTTCTGTCTTTTTTGCAAGCATAAGGGCAAAATCATCTTTTTCAATCTGATCATCTTCATATGCATCCTCTGCAATATCAAGAACAGTTTCATCCTGTCTGAAACTTTTTTCGAACATAAGTACAAACGCCTGTTCTCTTGCTTCTCTTCTTGTCATCATGGCTTGTCCCCTCCAAAGAAAAATAAAACTCCGCAAAAACACTTATTCTGTTTTGCGGAGTCTACTGAAATTCTCAAAATTTAAGATTGTGTAGGTGCATCTTCAAGGTCAACGGTTGACACGGTAACATCAACTTCGCTAACCATTGTTCCTGTCATATTCTGAACGGCATTTTTAATGTTCTGCTGAACTTTTTCCGCAACAAGCGGAATTTTAGCATCCTGATTCACTTTAATATAGATATGGATTTTAATATCTGTTTCTGTCATCGTAACGTCAACAGATTTTGATGCTGTATCAGAAATTTTAATAAAGTTCTGCAATTTTACAGGCTTTGAGGTAAAGCCGCTTACACCTTCAACATCTTTAGATGCAGCTACTGCGATTGATGCAATTACTTCTTCGGAAATCACAAGATTTCCGGAATTTCGGCTTTTATTAATATTTGACATTTTAGTCAGCCTCCTTCCTTATCCCTTATATTATACCACAAAGAAAAAATTTCTCAACTATTTTGCCTCAATTAATGTAATATTTTCTGAAAAAATATTCGCTTGTGAGGCAATTATATCAATAATTTGTGTCGAAATTGTGTCATTGAGTGTGTTTTTATTCACTATTACCTGTGCTTTATTACCATTTATGACAACTACGCATTCTCCGCCTGTTTTTGCAATAATCAGATTTTCAAGGTCAGTTTCAAGTTTAATCACCCTTGATATTTCCTCAAGTGCATTTTCAGCACTGACTATCGCTTCCGGAGAAGATGACGAATCTTTAATTATTTCATTTAAAACCTCAAGCGATTCGTCATGTGCTTTCTGTCTGTTAACTCTTGCGTTATTGAAAAAAGTACTCACATTTTGAGAATTCACAAGCTGTGCCTGGCCAATCTGTGAAGAATCTTCTTTTTTATTGCTTACAATTTTTGTTGTTTCAATTACACCTGATGATGATTGAATCTGCGGTTTGTTGTAATACCAATTAATAAAAACTGCTACGCCTAAAGCAATAATCAAAGTTGCGAGTATCAATTGTCTTTTCTTTACTATAAATCCCATGTTAAATCCTCCAGTCAGCTTTTTCTTTTGCATACACTTATTTTATTTGTTTTTATATCAAGAACTGCAGATACAATATTGATTATATTTTCCCGTACTGCAGCATTATCTCCACCGTCGCAAACAATTGCAACTCCTCTTATATTGGGCTCAATCACTTTCAAAAGCATTCCGCTTTCTGTAGATGAGCCTGTTTTTATTACTATGTATTCATACTCATAATCTGATGAACTTTTATTATCATTTTTCTCTTCATCAGTTTTTACCTGACGTGCATACACATTCTCTTCCCCTGTCTCAATCGTTACCATCACATCAACTTTGCCTGCACCATCGACTGAAGAAACTATTTCTGAAAGTTTGTTTTCAATCATTGTCACATAATCATTACCGGAAGGAACAGACTCTTTTTCTTCTCCAATGCTGTTATTGTCAAAAAATTCACTTAAAAGCAGAAGAACAATACCTATCACTGCCAGAATAAATATCAGAAAAAGTTTCTTATCGCGTTTAAATATATCTTTGATTTTATTTAATTTTTCTTCCATATGTATTGAGCCTCCGCAGAGAACATAGATTTCAGATTTGATGTGATTTGTTTTTCTCTGTGCTTATGTTTTTCATCGATGGTCAATGAGATTGAACATACTTCAATCTCATTCTCACTATTAACATTCAGATATACCTCTATAGCATAGTACTCAACCCCCAGACTTTTGAGAAGTTCCTCAACTTTACTTTTAACTGCTTTTTCAGTTTCCTGCAACACTACTTCTGAAATACTTTCCGAAAGCGATGATTCATAATATGAAAAATCAGGCAAAGAACTAAAAAAATTAACTTTTTCATCTGTAAGCAAAGGTGAAAAAAATGCACACAATAAAAATGTAGAAACTACTGTTTTAACCGCCCTCTTCACACCACTGTCCGGAGTAAGAATATTCACCACAGCAGCAGCCACCGAACAAAAAATTATGCATATAACCCATTGTTTTACAGCTTCCATATTTTTACCTAAACTCCATTTTTAATAACAAGCAGAATTCCTGTTGAAATTACAAAAAGCACACAACAAAAAACAAGAATTGCATTGAACGTTTTTATAGTATCAGAAACGTCATTATAAAAAGACGCAACAGATTTCAAGTCGAACATATTTGCAACAACAGACGATGCAGTAAGAGATAAACTCCAAAAAAACAATTCAATTATTACAGGAAGATTTATTACTGCTATCGCTGTAATTCCGAACATACCCACGGAACTTTTAAGCAGAACAAGACTATTAAGAATTGTCGCGTACGCTTCACTGACTGAACTTCCGATAACAGGAACAAGTGAACTGACAAGCATTTTTGCACCTTTTGAAGTAACAGTATCAGCAGCGTTTGATAAAATCCCTTTCACTGACAATATCGACACAAATATAGTAGCAAGTACAACCAAAGTTTTTGTTACCGTATTTTTTATAATTGATGATAAGTTTTTAATTCTCATAGCATCAAAGGAAATATTTATACAAATCAACGCGAAAAACATTCCTTCAAGAGGCATAAGAATATTACTTGCAAAAGAAGATGCTATCTGTGCAAAATACATCGCAAATGAATTATAATTTACTGCCAGCATGGGATTTTTAGCAGCAGCAACAATGCCGGACAAAACAGGCATAAGCGTTAACATAAAATTACTGCTTGTTTTTATTGCAGCAGACCCTGACGACAATAAAGATGACATAGGAATAATCACGCTCAAAGATATGTAAGTATAAACTATAAGGTTAACTGCTTTCTTCTTTTTTTCATTCTCGGACAAATACGAAAAAGCAACGCTTACAGCTACAATTACAACACAACTGAACATAAAATTTTTGATCGGTGTGTTAATGCGTCCTTTTGCCATACCGAGAAAAAAATCTGCTATATCTTTGGGTTGTGATGACAGTATCTCTTCAAAGCTGAATGAATTTATTCCCGCTTCATCGAGCACATCTGATGCAGAAGAAGATAACGAGTCTTTCAGTATGTTGTAATATTCTTTTTCAAATTCAGAAAAATCTCCGTTATCTTCAGAAAAAGCAGTTAATGAACAAGTGAAAAAAATCAGAATTGCAAAAATACATATTTTAACCGTCCTCATACGAAAACCTCATTACTTTATAAATCCCACTGCTGCCTCAATAAGTTTTTTCAGCATCGGCAAAGCCATAAATACAATTATAGTTTTTCCGAACAGTTCAACACCAGCTGAAAGAGTGTTATTCCCACTGTCTTTACAAACATTTGATGCGATATCCGTCATTATTGAAACGCCAAGTGCTTTTAATAATATTTCAAGAAAAGATGAATCAAGTCCACCCGCAACAGACATATCAAAAAGCGAATCAACAACATCTTCAAAAAAGGATAAAACTGCCCCTGCAACAACTGCAACACCACATAACTGACAAACCAGAGAATATTCAGGTTTATAATTTTTCACAATCACACATAACACCGATATCACTATCGCCAGAATCAAAATTTTCATACTACAAATCCAGAATTGAAGACAGTGAATCAAGCAAACCGTTCAGATACGGTAAAACCATCATCAGGATGACAATAAGCCCCGCAAGCGTAACAATCATTGCATATTCATCTCTGCCGCATTTAGACAAAACCTGATTAATTACCGCAATCAACAAACCTATGACGGCGATTTTTAATACAACTTCGATTTCCATATTTTTTATCCTTAAATCAACATAAAATTATTAACACTATAAGTGCACTGCAAACACTTATTGCAGTTACGATTTTTGACCTTGATTTGAAATTATCTTCTGCAGACAATAACTGTTTTTTTAACATATCTATATGTAATCTGCAATTATTGTTTTGACCAACGACATCTGTTGTACCAAGTGCCAATCCGAAAGAAATGAGTATCTTTTCATCGTTTTTAATCAATCCGTCACGTTTTCCGTATGTAACAATTGCCTTTTTCCAGCTTTCATCAAAATCCATGACATTTTCCTTATTCAATTCATGCATTGCTATTAAATCAATATCACCGGAACACGTCAGTTCATTAATAATCTGAATAATATCTTTTTGCGAGTACATAATTTGCGAGTTAATACTTTCAACAAGAAATATATAATTGTTCAATGATAAAATACGCTTACGCATCCTGCAATTGTAATACTGACCTGTCAGGATAAAAACCGTTGCAACCAAAATAATCGACAGCAAATTTATCATCCGTTTCACTCACTTTTAATATTTTCTGAATTCCGCACGGTGTATGTGTCAACAATACAACTGTACAATCAAAACCATTATCAAGCAAAGTCTTTATCTGCGGTTTATTACGCAGCTCTTCCTCGCTTGATGCGTGGATACTCAAAACAAATTTCACACCGGAATTCAAACCGCTTTTTATTGCCATACATTCATCATTTGTTCCTATTTCATCGCAAACAATCATTTCAGGAGATAATGTTCTTAATGCACACATAATTCCTTCCGCTTTATTAAACGATGAAAGAACATCGGTGTTCAGCCCTGTATCAAAGCTACTGATTCCGCAACTCATAGGCAAGATCTCACATCGTTCATCTATAAGAACTATTTTATAATATTTACCGAATCTGCCTGAGGAAATCTGTCTTACAATATCACGCAGCAAAGTCGTTTTTCCGCTGGATGGCGGCCCGGCTATAATTACATTTGAAATTTTATTATTGAATGCTTTATCCAGAATTTCATCTGCGCACCCTTTGAATTCCTTAGCAATTCTGATATTCAGAGAATTAATCTCGCGCATTGAAGTAATTACCCCATTCTGATTAACAGCCGTACCACAGATTCCAACTCTATGTCCATGAGGAAGAGTCACATATCCTTGAGCTATGCTGTTAATATGGCTATAAACAGAAAAATTACAAAGTCTGTTAAAAGAATTTTTAACCTGTTCGTATGTAACACGGTATAATCCTTCTCCGTATATACCGGTTACCATCCCGTTTTCTTTAAGGAATAACACATCATTATTTAAAATCAAAACAACAGGTTTACCTGCACGGATTCGTATTTCGCAAACTTCAGACATAATATAACTGTCAATTTGTTTCAAAACCGACTCCAACTCCGGTGGCAAAAAATTGATTGCATTTTCAAAATTTTTCTGCATTTTAACATTCATCCTTTACACTCTTTGTCCTATTTATATTCTTCTTGTCCCGAAATAGAACTAAAATAATTAATTTCACCTTGATATTGAATATTGTGCCATTATATGTTAAACTACTTATACAAACATTAAGCGAGGTTTACACATGAATATGTTAATTAATAAGTTAAAAAACAAGAAGCTTTATGATAACAGATTTATTTTCTTATCAATGTTCGGTTCCGTTTTAATAAGCCTGTTAGTAGCTTATTGCTATAATATGATTCCATTCGGAGATTCAACCATTTTAAGAATGGACCTATATCATCAATACGGACCATTATTTGCAGAGCTCTATGAAAGAGTTAAAAGCGGAGAAAGTCTGCTGTATTCCTGGAACGCAGGAGGCGGTTCAAGCTTTTTAGGTAATTTTTACAACTATCTTTCAAGCCCGCTTTCCTTAATCATTTTTTTATTTTCTCATCAGAATATCCCGATTGCTATCGGAGTAATCATTTTCACTAAAGCTGTACTTGCATCAGCAAGTTTTACTTTTTATCTTAAAAAAAGTCTTAACAAACACGATTATATAACTGCAGGCTTTGGTGTACTTTATGCTTTCAGCGGATACTTTATCGCTTACTATTGGAATCTGATGTGGCTTGATGCTTTTCTTCTGCTTCCAATCACGTTATACGGAATTGAAAAAATCATTGATAACGGTAGACCGCTCACTTTTATAATTTCTCTTACTATAACAATGCTGTCCAATTATTATATGGCATATATGGTTTGTATGTTCTCTGTTATCTATTTCTTCTACTATTATTTTTCAAAATATCAGTTCAACGACTCCCTTGCCGATTTCCGCATGCCAAACGCGATGGATAAAGCCAAGAACAAAGGATATTACTACAAATTACGTTCATCACGTTTTTTAGGAAGCGGTCTTACTTTTGCTTTTGGTGCAGTTATTGCAGCACTTTGTGCTTGTTTTGCACTTTTACCCACTTTCTTTATTTTACGTTCTTGTTCCGCAACATCAGGTACATTTCCTGAAGAATTAACAACTTACAATACTGTTTTTGATTTAATTGCAAACCACCTTGCAAGCGTAGAACCTACTATCAGAAGCAGTGGTGATGATGTTCTTCCTAATGTTTATTGTTCAGTTGCAACAGTTATGCTTTTCCCGCTGTTTTATTTCACCAAATCAATTTCTTTGCGTGAAAAAATCTCTGTAACAGCATTAATCGGTGTCTTATATCTGAGCTTTAACACCAACTATCTTAATTATGTATGGCACGGTTTCCATTTTCCGAACGACCTCCCCTACAGATTCTCTTTCATGTACACTTTTATAATCCTTGTTGTTGCTTACAAAACACTCATAAGAGTTAAAGAATTTAAAGCAAAAGAGTTATTAGGTGTTGGTTTAGGTTCTGTATTATTCATAATACTTGTTGAAGAAATCGGTTCCAAAAATGTTGATAATAACACTGTCTTTATCAGTCTTGCATTTGCGATAATTTATACTGTCGGCTTCTACATCTTCAGCAATAAAAAATATAACCGTCAGGCAACAGCATTATTCCTCTTCTGCTGTATGGTATCAGAATATGCAGTTGCAAACACTGATAACTACGTAATGAACCAGGAACTTAAATATTACAGTTCTGACTACGAGCACTTTGTTGACATTAAAAAAGATATTGACAAGAATCATAATTCAGAAAATATATACCGTATGGAACTGACAAATCTCCGCACAAGAATGGATCCGTGCTGGTATGATTACAACGGTGTATCTATTTTCTCATCAATGGCATACGAAACAGTTGCCAACCTTCATGACAATCTCGGACTCAGTGGTAACTATATCAATTCATACACTTATAATATGCAAACTCCGGTTTACAACATGATGTTTGCTCTTGATTATATTGTAAACAATTCCGATGAAGTAAAAATAAACGAGGATTTGTTTGATTTTGTAAGTGAAAAAGAAAATTTCAAAGCTTATTCAAATAAATATTCTCTTCCTATAGCATATATGGTAAATTCATCTGTCAAAGATTGGGACTATGATAATTATAACCCATTCACAGTTCAGAATGATTATTTTATGCACGCAACAGGTATTTACGATGTTCTTGAAGAAGTAAGTATCTTTGACATTTCCGGTCTCGGTGTAAGCGAAATTTCAAATCCATCAGACGGCTCTGACAGTTTCTATTTTACAGCTGATTCTACTGATGGTACCGGTGAAATTATTGTTCTCATTGTCCCTGAAGAGACACAGAATCTTTATTTATATGTAGATTCCTCCAGTCTTAATATGTTGACTGTAGAAAATAAGGGTGAAGAAATGACGCAGAATATAGATGACGAGCACTATATTCTTGATCTCGGAAAATGCATCAAGGGCGAAACAATAACATTAAAATTTGAAGTAAAAGAAGAAGTTTCTGATGGATATGCAGATTTTATGCTCAAAACAGTTAATATGGATAAATTCACCGAAGGTTATAAAAAGCTCAAAAAGCAGTCACTTAATATAACAGAATTTACTGACAGAAAAATTTCAGGAACGATTAATGTTGAAGAAGATGGTGTACTCTACACATCAATCCCCTACGACAAAGGCTGGGAAATAACAGTAGACGGTGAAAAACTTCACACCGACGAATATATAATTGTTGGTAATGCTTTACTCGGTATTAACCTTGAAAAAGGAAGCCATACTGTACAATTCAAATACACACCACAAGGACTTAAACTTGGTATAATCATTTCTGTTATAGGGTTATTACTGCTGATAATCTATATTTTCATTATAAGGAAACTCAAAACAGTTCGTATATACACACTTAAATTCAATCCTTCACAGGACAAAAATATGTCACAAAGTATTGTTGATGAAATCGATCGTCAAAAAGCTGAGATTCTTCTTCGTGAAGCTAATGAAAAGCTTCAGGCAGAGATATCTTCAACTAATGAAGATTATATTGAAAATATTACAGAGTTACCTGCTGATAATAACGGAGATAACTAATCGATAACAAAAAAGACCTCACGAGGTAATTTACCTTGTGAGGTCTTTTAAGATATTTAATTAATAGCGCAAATTATTTTTTTAAAAACGGAATAGAGAAAACAACAGATAAGCCTGAATCAAATTTTGATTTTTCTGCATAAATTCTGCCGCGATGAGCCTCTATAATATCTTTACTGATAGAGAGTCCTAAACCTGAAACCGATTTACTGCGGCTTGTGTCAGTCGTATACAAAGGTTCAAAAATCTTTTTCAACTGCCACTCCTCAACACCCTTACCATTATCAGACATTTTGAATACAACTTCAAATCCCGATAATTCAACATCAATACTGATACAAAGAGGTTTATCAGATTTATGTTTCATACTGTTTGAAATAACATTACCAAACACTCTGAGTATATCATCTTTATTGATAATAATTACTGCATCACCGCTATTGTCATTGATATCAAACACACAATCTTCTCGCTCAAGGTCATCACGATAATAGGAATCAACAGCAGAAATCAGTTGTTTAACAGGCACACTTTTTCTTTCTGTTGTACCAGCCTTATCATTATAAGTCAGATAATCATCAAGTCCCTCAATCATAGTTTTAATTGCAAGTGACTTTTCATATATAGTGTTAACATATCTGTTTTTTCTTTCAGCAGACAATTCATCTTTTCTTAACTGTTCAGCATAACCCATAATTGAAGTAAGCGGCGTTTTAATATCATGAGAAACCGAGGCGATGATTCTGTTCTGCTTTTTCTCTTCTTCTTTTAAAGCACTGGTCAATGCATTAAAATCTTTTGTTAAAGATTTCAGTTCGTCCTTGTCATCGCTTTTTCTGATAAAAAGTTGCTTATTATATCCGTGAATCGAATTGGCAAGCCCCTCAAGTCTGAATAAAATAGTTCTTCTTATATAAATAAGAACTATAATCATTGAAATTGTAAAAACAATAATTTCAAAGATAAGAATTTTACTCAGATACATATTCAAAAACGGTGGCATATCAACCAAGGAAAACTTACTGTTAAGTGCAATAGCTGCTTTTATAAAATAGACCTGCTGACCGTTACTATTGGTTGAGAGAAATTTTTCTGATGCAGTAACATATAAACTGCTATCTTTATTAATGCGGTTAGGTGCATCAGGATTGGGATAAGTATAAACTATGTTGCCGTCAATATTTTCAATGTATATCAACATTCCATAGCCGATTTTTGTTTCGTCAACCGATTTGTAGAAGTCATCAGAATATTGCAGCTGTCCTATAATATTGTCAACCGTTATATGCGCTTGTTTTTTCATATTTGCAACCTGGTCATTGAACCCTGACGGCAGAATCAGCAATGAAACAATTAAAATACCAATAAGGTTTACTGCAAATACAACTATAAACAAAATTGAAATTCTTCTTCTGATACCCATAGAAATTATTCACCTGAAATCGGAGAAACAAATTTATATCCAACGCCCCATACAGTTTTGATGTATTTACCATCGACATCAATTTTGTTTCGGAGATTCTTAATATTAACTGCAACTGTACCTATATCGCCGTATTCAGAACCCCATACATGGTTAAAAATGTCTTCGCGTGATAAAACCTTTCCAAGATTCTCCATCAAATATTCAAGAAGTTGGAATTCTCGTGTTGAAAGCATTATACGCTCATTATTCTTAAGTAAATCATAACTATCCTTATGGAGTTCGAATTCTCCGACAACAATTTTGTCAGGTGTTGATTCAGCCGCAACACCGCCTCTTTTATCTCTTCTTATGTGAGCCTTGACTTTTGCCACTAATTCTTCAACAACGAAGGGTTTAGTAATATAGTCGTCAGCTCCCATTTCCAGTCCGACTACAACATCGAGTGTTCTGCTTTTTGCACTAACGAAAATAATGGGACAATTGATTGTATCTCTTATTTTTCTGCAAAGAGTAAGACCATCAACCTTAGGCATCATTATATCGAGAAGTATAAGCGAAATATCCGGATTTTTCTTAGCAGCTTCAAGTCCTGCTTCACCATCATTTGCTGTTATAGTTTCAAAACCTTCATCAGATAATGCATCAGATATAAGGTCCGCGATTTCAATCTCATCATCAACAATCAAAATCTTTTCCATATCTTTCAACGCCTTTCAACTATTAATAGTACATTATTAATCTTAATTAATTGTCGCACAAAACAGCAAAAAAGTCAATAAAATGACCAAATATATAATAAGATATAATTATTATTAATTTTTCTTACATGTTATGGAAATTTCGAAAAATATGTGGTAGAATATCATTATGAAATAAAGGGAGGTAATTTTTATGGGCGTTATACATAATATCTACTCTACAGAAAACGGAAACACTTTTGTTTCCGAATCAGGTCTTGCTGAAATCTTTTATCAAAGCTGGCTTCCTGAAAACCCTGAAAACATCAAAGGGATTTTCCAGATTGTGCATGGCATGGCTGAACACACTGACAGATATGAGGATTTTGCGAAGTTTCTTACAACCATCGGTTTTGCAGTATATGCAAGTGACCATGTAGGTCACGGCAGAAGCATTAAATCTGATGATGATTTAGGCTATTTCGGTGAAGAAAACGGTTGGAAAGCATTTATCAACGACGCTCACTCTGTTACACTCCGTGCAAAAAAAGAATTTCCCGGTGTACCGGTTGTGCTTTTTGGTCATAGTATGGGTTCTTTCGTTGCAAGATGCTACATCTCTCAATATGCTGATGATATTGATGCTGCTATTATCTGCGGCACAAGCGGACCTAACCCTGCAGCAGGAATGGGAATTTTCCTTGCTAATACTGTTGCAAAAATAAAAGGTTCAAAACACAGAAGCAAACTGATAAATTCTGTTGCGTTCGGCACTTACAACAAACGCTCAGCACAGAAAGATGACAATGGTTTCGGCTGGCTGTCAACTGACAGAGAAGTTGTAAAGAAATATAACAATGACCCTCTTTGCGGATATCTTTTCACAGCAAAAGGTTTCACAGATTTATTCAATGTGCTTGACAATGCATCAAAAAAAGAATGTTTTGAAAAAACCCCCGAAAATCTTCCTATATATCTTATTGCAGGCAAAGAAGACCCTGTAGGAAGTTATGGTCCCGGTGTAGAAAAAGTTTACAATGAGTATATAAGAACCGGGCACAAAAAAGTAACAATCAAGCTTTATGACAGAATGCGCCACGAAATTCTTAATGAATTCGGCAAAGAAGAAGTTTATGTGAATGTTGCTCAATGGTGCCAGAAAATATTAAGTATTTAATCTGATATAATCCCGCTATGGTACAGTTTAATCTACCAAAGCGGGATTTTTTATGTCTATTTATATAAATTGCATATTTTTTTTTAATTTCTTTAATAATTTATATTTAAAATCAAATACAGTAATCGATATCTATGATTCATCAACACTTGCTGCACCGGTAAACGGAGACATTGAAGTTGAAAATGATTCCCCAATAACTTTTGCTGCTGACCTCAACGGCGATACAGTTGCTGACATCTACGACTTATCCATACTCCATGCAGTTCTAAACGGTGAGATTGAAATTTAAAATAACAAAAAACTACACAATCCCCTCACAACAATTTTCTATGTGAGGGGATTGTTAAAATTAACTTATCTTGACTAAAAAATTTTTTCATGTTATGATTTATTCATAAATCATACGGAGGATTTTCAATGAAAAAATCACAAAAAATCTTTATAATTTTTCTTACAATAATATTGGTAATTGTTGCATTAAC
>JAZQWT010000163.1:0-5378 GCA_045632485.1 Acutalibacteraceae bacterium | reverse complement strand
TCTGCACCTGTCTGTTCTTTAACCATTTCGATATAATCGTTAAGATCTTCTGCAATCTGAGTTACATCACCTGATGAATTGTATGAGAAGAAATAGAGCCATTCTTCGCCGATTTCTTCACCGATTTCCTGGAAAGGAACTGCATTGTAAACAATATCTTTATGTTCCTGGTCCATTGCACCTACAGAACAATACTGTCTGTCAACATATGTGGGATAAACGGGGTCACCGTTAAGGTCGCACGCATTGTATTTAAGCGCGTTACATGCTGCTTTATATCCTGCTGCAGATGCAAAATCTTTCTGTGTAACAAGTGTAAGAAGAACAGGGAAAAGCACATCCATAATAAGCTGAGTTACATCAACTGTAAGCGGCCAGCCTGTAATTGTGTTGCCGTTTTTGTCAAGAAGAGGGTTACCTTCTTCATCCATAATAATTGTATCAATCTGTGAGATACCATGGATAATGATAATCGGAACCTGCTCACCCTGTGTAAGGGTGTTTTCTGCTTCTTCAATTGTATTTACAACTGAAATAGAATCTTCAGAACTTTCTGCCGCAAGAACCTGCGACATAATGCCTATGCTCATTGCAAGTACAAGCATAATAGCAATTACTCTTTTGAAAACTTTGTTCATAAAACAAGCCTCCCCTTTAATTTTATGGAGAAATTGTAACATATTTTACAAAATTTGTCTACACTTTATTGAAAATTTCAACGAATTATTACAATCTGTTTTACTTGACTTTAAAATGTAATAATAATATAATGAATTTGAATTTCAATTTCAATTTCGCGGAGGGTCGATATGAAACGGATTTTGCCGATTTGTCTTGTTTTCTGTTTAATTTTTGCAGGCTGTACAGCAGAAAAAGCAGACGATAAATTTAAAATAACAACAACAATTTTTCCTATATATGACTTTTTGAGAGTGATTACAGAAGATGTTGACGTTGAATTGAATATGCTTATTGCTCCCGGAATGGAAGTGCACGGCTTCGAAACAACACTTGAAGATGTTGCTCATATTACAAACAGCGACCTTTTTGTGTATGTCGGAGGAGAAGATGACGAATGGGTTAAAGATATTCCCGCAGACGAAACATGGTTTCTCGGCTTAAACACTATCATTGAAACAACTGAAGATGACCATATCTGGACATCACCTGAAAATGCAATAACAATTACTCAGATGCTTTGCCGGAATTTATGCGAAATTGACCCTGAAAACTCTGCGAAATACGAAGAGAACCTGACAAGGTATGTTGAAGAGTTGAATAAGCTTGACAAAGGATTTGAGGAAGTAATCAAAAGCGGAAAAACAAATACAGTTGTTTTTGCAGAAAGATTCCCCTTCCGACACCTTGCAGAAGATTACGGTCTCGAATATTATTCTGCTTTCGAAGGTTGTTCAACAGAAACAGAAGCAGGTATAAAAGTAATAAACCGGTTAATAAACAAAATCAATGAAGAAAAAATACCTGTTGTTTTCACAATTGAATTTTCAGATGACACAGTTGCAGACAGAATCTGCGAAGAAACAGGTGTAAGAAAATTAAAAATGCATTCCTGTCATAACTTAACGCAAGAAGAATTTGACCGCGGTGAAACTTATCTTTCACTTATGACACAAAATCTTGAAAACTTAAAAATAGCTCTGGGGTAATAACATGGCTCTTATATCTTGTAAAAACTTAACACTTGCATACGAAGGCAGATCCGTTCTGAAGAATTTATCTTTCGAAGTTAATAAAGGTGATTATTTTTGTATTTTAGGCGAAAACGGAAGCGGTAAAAGCACATTGATGAAAGCACTTCTCGGTCTTATGAAACCGGCATCTGGCGAAATCTCTTATGGTGACGGACTTTTACAGAATGAAATAGGATATCTTCCTCAGCAAACTGAAATACAAAGAGATTTTCCCGCTTCGGTATGGGAGGTTGTAATCTCCGGAACACTCGGTAAACGAGGACTCAAACCGTTTTATTCAGCAAAAGATAAGGCACTTGCAAAGAAAAATATGCAGCTGCTTTCTATTGATAACATCAGAAAACAGTCTTATCAGAATCTTTCGGGAGGTCAACAGCAGAGAGTTCTTCTCGCACGTGCATTGTGTGCAACAACATCTTTGATTCTGCTTGATGAGCCTGTTGCAGGTCTTGACCCTGTTGTGACTTCGGAAATGTACAAAATAATAAAAGAACTTAATAATAAAGGGATAACTGTCATTATGATTTCTCACGACATTTCTGCTGCTGCAGAATATGCAAGTCACATCCTTCACCTGCACGATAAACACCTGTTCTACGGAACAAAGGAAAAATATCTTCACAGTGAGTTTTATTGTGAATTCTGCGGAGGTGAAGAAGAATGATGACATTACAGGAACTTTTTGCAAGTGAATTTATGGTAAACCTTGTAACAAGAGCGTTGATAGTAGGTCTTCTTGTTACGTTGTGTTCTTCTCTTCTCGGTGTGAGCCTTGTGCTTAAAAGATTTTCTATGATCGGTGACGGACTTTCACATGTAGGTTTTGGTGCAGTTGCCCTTTCGGCAGCACTGAATATGACTGATATGAAGCTTGTGCTCTCCATCCCCATTGTTATTGCAACTGCAATTTTCTTATTAAAACTCGGCAATAAAAAAACAAAGGGCGATGCATCTCTTGCACTTGTGTCCACAGGTGCTGTGGCTCTCGGCAGTCTGCTTTACAATATGTCAAACCAGCGAAGCACCGATATATGCAACAGCCTTTTCGGCTCTGCTTCTCTTTTCACAATCGGTGATATCGACCTGATTTTAAGTGCTGTTTTAAGTATTGCAATAATTGTGCTTTTCGTTTTCTTCTACACAAAAATTTTTGCAGTTACATTCGATGAAAACTTTTCAAAAGCAACAGGAATCAATACTGATATATTCAATATGCTCCTTGCAGTTTTAACTGCGGTTACAATAGTACTCGGTATGAATATGATGGGCTCACTTATGATTTCTGCACTTATTGTTTTCCCTGCGATGACATCAATGAAAGTATGCACAACATTCAAGGGTGTACTCATCTGCTCTGCAATCGTTTCACTTATATGCTTTATTTTGGGCTTCTTTATCGCCTGTCTTCTCGGCTGGCAAACAGGTGCCACAGTTGTTGCTGTTAACCTTGTGGCTTTTATCACTTTTTCTTTTATCGGCAAATTCAAAATAAAGGTATTGCAATAAAATAAAAAAAGTGTTAAAATTATTTTGATATTATTGCTTAAAGGAGGCAAAAATCATGTCAATTTTCCAGAAAATCACAGCTGTTATTATTGCAGCACTCACAACATTCGCAAACATTACAGGTTATTTCGGACTCGAAACAACTCCCGGCGAATACGAAACTTATAAAAATGTTATCATTATGATTGGTGACGGTATGGGCTTCAATCATCTTGAAGCTACAAAACAGGCTTATGATCTTGATTCTCTCAACATGGAAGATGTTGTTGTTAAAGCTGAATCAAAAACAAACTCACTTTTCTGGGCAACAACTGACTCTGCTGCAGGTGGTACTGCACTTTCATCAGGCATCAGAACAATCAATGGTATGATAAGCACTTATGCACTTGATCCCTTCAGAGTTTTTGCTACACCCAAGAGTGTTACTGAAGTTGCTATTGAACAGGGCAAAGCAACAGGCGTTGTTACAACTGACTACACATCAGGTGCAACACCCTCTTCTTTCAGTGCCCACACATTCTCAAGAGATAACGACGTAGACATTACAAAACAGCAGCTTGCTTCTGATATCGACCTTGTATGGGGCGGTTACAACGGACTTGCTACTGCAGACGTAGTTGCTGCTGCAGGACGTACATATATCGGCTCTGCTACAGACCTTGCAAACTTTGACGGCGAAACAAAATCTTTCGGTCAGTTCGATTTTGACGATATGAAGAACGTTACAAACAACCACGATACTCCTACTATCCAGGCAATGACAGAAAAAGCTATCGAAGTTCTCTCAACTGACGAAGACGGCTTCTTCCTCATGGTTGAAGGTGCTTGTATTGACAAACACTCACATTCAAACGACCTTCAGAAAGCAGTTCTCAGCACATATGAATTCGACAAAGCTGTAGGCGCTGCACTCGAATTTGCTGAAGAAGACGGCGAAACACTTGTTATCATCACAGCTGACCATGAAACAGGCGGGCTCAAATACGACGCTGAAAAAGACGAATATTATTACACATCAGGCAGCCATACTAATGTTAATGTTCCCCTTTACATCAACAAATCAGATGCAGGTTACGTTAACGGTGCTGCATACAAAAACAGACACGTATCTGCTCAGGTAGGTCTTATCCTCGGTGCTGAAGAAGGCACATATCCCTGCGCAAGATAAGTAGGTAAACAGAATAACAAAAGTGGAATCTCTGGATTCCACTTTTGATTTTAAATGAGGTGCAATTATGGATTATAAAATGAATATCGCGGGCATTGACTGGTCTTTGCCACTTTGCGAAGTTACTGAAGATTTATACATCGGTGCATTTATCCTTTTCGGTGCTGCACAGCTTACGGAAGCCTGTGCACGTGACCTTCTGAAAAAAGCACCTGAATATGACTATGTTATTACTGCAGAAGCAAAAGGTATTCCCCTTGCGCACGAAATGGCAAGACAGAATAATGACGAAACATATTTTGTCGCAAGAAAATATCCCAAGCTTTATATGAGCGGAATTTTTGACGTTGAAGTTAAATCAATTACAACAGACAAGGTTCAGCATCTTTATCTTGACACTACAGAAGCAGAAAAGATGAAGGGCAAAAGAATTCTTATTGTTGACGATGTTATTTCAACAGGTGAATCATTGTGGGCAGTTGAACAGCTTGTCAATAAAGCCGGCGGTGAAATCGTAGGCAGAATGGCAGTACTTGCAGAAGGAAGCGCCGCTGACAGAGACGATATAATTTTCCTCGAAAAGCTTCCCCTCTTCAATCCTGACGGTACAATTAAAGAGTAAATAATCCGGACATCAACCCTTTGCATCTGATTAGAGAATGCAAAGGGTTTTTCTTTTCATTTATGGCTATATCGTAGAGTATTTACGGGCGATTCGTGAATCGCCCCTACGTTCACCGATTGAAAGAAGCGTAAGGGACATTCACGAATGACCCGTCTGAATTTCACGCATAAAATGACGGAACTTCGGAAACCGCCGTTTCCTACGATATAATATCCAAACACACATATAAATTATAATTTATCGAGTTGTTAAAATTAATCGTTGCCTCCCTTGCCTAAAGGGAGGGGGACCGCGTAAGCGGTGGAGGGATAAAAGTTAATTTGAATAAACTTTAAAAATATCCCCCAGTCAAAACCTACGGTTTTGC
>JAZQWT010000162.1:0-10682 GCA_045632485.1 Acutalibacteraceae bacterium | reverse complement strand
CTGCAGAAATTTATTTAACAGAAAATCCAACAGAAAAGCAACCACGCTTTGACGTTGTGGAAATAAAAAAAGAAAACGGTAAAACTAATCTTAACCATATACCAAACGCGTTTGAGGTGGAATAATGAAATTTTTTGATTTACATTGTGACACAATAACCGAGTGTTATTTAAAAGACAAAAAATTAAAATCAAACGACCTTGATATTTCCCTTGAAAAGGCAGAATGTATTGACGAGTGGAAACAGGTTTTTGCAATATGGATGCCCGATGAAAAAAGAGGTAAGGATGCAGAAGAATATTATGATGCAGTTTTATCTGAATTCAGGGAAGAATGCGAAGATGTAAAAGGTGCAATCCTTGCCGTTGAAGGTGGCTCGGCTCTCGGTGGCAGACTTGAAAATGTAGAAAAACTTTACCGCGACGGAGTGAAAATAATTACACTTACATGGAATAAAGAAAACGAACTTGCAAGCGGATGCTTTTCAGAGGAAGATAAAGGTCTTACTTCTTTCGGCAAAGAAGCCGTAAAAGAAATGGTAAAATACGGCATTGTTCCGGATGTGTCTCATCTTGGCGAAAAAGGTTTTTACGATTTGTGTGAAATAACTGATTTCTCCTTTATTGCAAGTCACTCCGATGTGTATGCATTAAACCCTCATCCGAGAAATCTAAAAGATGAGCAGATTAAAATAATCATTGAAAGAAAAGGTCTTATAGGTCTTAATTTCTATAATAAATTCTTAGGCGAAGGCGATTCTGTACAGAAAGTTTTTGACCACGCAAAACATATTTTCCTTTTAGGCGGAACAGATGTTTTATGCCTGGGCAGTGATTTTGACGGCTGTTCAATCAACGACGAAATAAAAGGAATCGACAAAATGCCTGCACTTTACGATGCTTTTTATTCTTATTTCGGAAGAACTTTAGCCGATAAAGTATTTTTTGAAAATGCTGACAATTATTTCAACCGTCAGGTATTTACTAAATAAAGAAATTATGTTATAATAAAATGATATAACATTTATTAAAGAGGGATGTTTATGAAGTACACAAGTACAAGAAACAACGCAGTGTCTGTAGACGCTGCAAAAGCAATTTCTCAGGGAATTTCAGAAGATGGCGGACTTTTTGTGCCCATGTCATTCCCGCAGATTTCTCTTGACGATATTAAAAAGATGTCTGAGATGTCTTACATCGAAAGAGCAAAAAAAGTTCTTTCACTTTACCTTACTGATTTCACAGAAGAAGAAATTTCTTACTGTGTAAACGGTGCTTATAAAGCAGGTAAATTTGACAGCGAGAAAGTAGCACCCGTTGTGCCTTTCAACGATGAAGCATATATCCTTGAACTTTTCAAAGGTCCTACATGTGCTTTCAAAGATATGGCACTCCAGCTTCTTCCTTATCTTCTCACAGTTTCTGCAAAGAAAACAGTTGACGGCAAAGAAATCATCATTCTCGTTGCAACATCAGGTGACACAGGTAAAGCTGCTCTTGAAGGCTTCAAGGATGTTGAAAAAACAAAGATTCTTGTTTTCTATCCGTCAGACGGCGTAAGCCCAATGCAGAAATTGCAGATGACAACACAGGAAGGCTCAAATGTAAATGTATGTGCTATTGAAGGTAACTTCGACGATGCACAGAGCGGTGTTAAAAAGATTTTCACAGATAAAGAAATCGGTGCAAAACTCAAAGAAAATAATATGCAGTTCTCATCTGCAAACTCAATCAACTGGGGCAGACTTGTTCCTCAGGTTGTATATTATATTTCAGCCTACTGCGACCTTATTGCAGACGGCAGAATTGTTGCAGGAGAAAAAATCAACATCGTTGTTCCCACAGGCAACTTCGGTAATATCCTTGCTGCATACTATGCAAAGCAGATGGGACTTCCCGTAAATAAATTTATCTGTGCTTCAAATGCAAACAACGTTCTCACTGATTTCATCACAACAGGTGAATACAATAAAAACCGTGAATTTTTCACTACAACTTCACCTTCAATGGATATTCTTATTTCATCAAACCTCGAAAGACTTCTCTATCATCTTACAGGCTCAGACGATAAAGCAGTAGCAGAGATGATGAATAAGCTTAACACAGAAGGTAAATATACAGTTTCAGAAGAAGTTCTGAATGCTCTTAAAGCAGATTTCGATGCAGGTTGTTGTTCAGACGATGAAGTAAGCGCAACTATCGCAAAGAGCTTCAAAGAAAAGAACTATCTTCCCGATACTCACACTTCAGTTGCTATCAAGGTTTACGAAGATTATGTTGAGAGAACAGGCGACGATACAGTAACAGTTATTGCTGCAACTGCAAACCCCTACAAATTCTCAAAAGCAGTTCTCGGTGCAGTTGAAGAAGATTATGTATGTTCAGACGAATTTGAAACAGTAGACGAACTCTCCCGGGTTTCAGGCGTTAAATGTCCTGAACAGCTGGCAAACCTTAAAGGTAAAGAGCCAAGATTTACAGGCGTCTGCAAGAAACCCGAGATGACTGAGGTTGTCTTTAAAATGTTAGGAATCTGATTTTATTTGCAGGAGTCACAGTTTTTGAAAGTTGAGCAGAAAGTTTCGCTTGATGTGCAAGCAGTGCTTGTGCCCACGTTGATGTGACCTGCAACACATTTCTGGCCGTTTTCGTTGTAAACGCAGTTCTTTGCGTTACAAGAAATTTCTCTGATAAGATCTTTTTCCATTTTATTTCGCCTCCGTTTTGATTTTGCTTTTTCAAAGCAGTTCTATTGTTCTCGTTTTTTCATAAATTATTCAGAAAGGAAACTGTTATGTCGTTGTATGTAATTGGTGACACACATCTGTCTTTCGGTTCAGATAAGCCAATGGATATTTTCCGCGGCTGGCAGAACTTTGAAGAAAGACTTGAAAAAAACTGGAATAAACTTGTAACAGATGAAGATACAGTTGTTGTTGCAGGTGATATTTCATGGGCGATGAATATTGAAGGTGCGAAAGAAGATTTCAGATTTCTTGATAAACTTAACGGCAGAAAACTTATTATGAAGGGCAACCACGATTATTGGTGGAGTACAAAAAAGAAAGCCGATGACTTTTTCGAAAAGAACGGCTTTTCAACCCTCAATATTCTCTTTAATAACGCATACAGAATAGGCGATGTTGCCGTGTGCGGTTCACGCGGATGGTTCTATGACGGAGAGAAAGATAAGAAGGTTCTTCTCCGTGAAGCGGGCAGACTTAAGATGTCAATTGACGAAGCAAAGAAGCTTGGCGGTGAGCCGGTTGTATTTCTTCATTACCCGCCGTTGAGCCGCGATGCCGTGTGTGAAGAAATTTATGAAGTGCTGAAAAACGAGGGAATAAAACGCTGTTATTATGCACATCTCCACGGACCGTCGCATAATTATGCCTTCACAGGAGAGCGTGACGGCATAAAATTCTCACTGATTTCGGGGGATTTCCTTAACTTTTGCCCAAAACTCGTAGAAAAATGTTGACTTTTTGTGACGAATTGACGATATGTTAACAAAAGGTTGAAATTCAGGAAAATATTTGATAAAATAATGCAGTTAATATTTACTTTGTAAAAAGAAAATGGAGGACTTAAAAATGAGCTTAAAATCATCAAACAAAGTCGAAACAAACGTATACTCACTCGAGGTTGAAATTTCAGCAGAACAGCTCAAAGAAGCTACTGTGAAAGCTTACAACCAGCAGAAGAAAAAGATTGCTCTTCCCGGCTTCCGTAAAGGTAAAGCTCCCAAAGCAATGATCGAAAAACTTTATGGCGAAGGCTTCTTCTATGAAGATGCTCTCGACATCCTCTATCCCGATGTTGTAGGCGAAGCAATCGAAGAAGCAAAGCTTGAAATCGTTGCAGCTCCCTATGATGTTGAAATCACAAAGCTTGACAAAGACGGTGCAGCACTTACACTTAAGGTTACAGTAAAACCTGACGTTGAACTCGGTGCATACAAAGGTCTTAAAGCAGAAAAAGAATCTGCAGAAGCAACTGACGAAGAAGTAGAAGCAGAAATCAAAAACCTTCTTGAAAGAAACTCACGTCTTGTAACAGTTGAAGACAGAGCGGTAGTTAAAGGCGATATCACAGATATCAACTTCGAAGGCTTTGTTGACGGCGTAGCATTCGACGGCGGTAAAGGTGAAAACTTCGACCTCGAAATCGGTTCAGGTCAGTTTATCCCCGGCTTTGAAGATCAGATCATCGGCAAAAATGCAGGTGAAGAATTCGACGTTAACGTAACATTCCCCACAGAATATGCTCCTGAGCTTGCAGGCAAAGATGCAACATTCAAAGTTAAAGTTAACGAAATCAAAGCAAAAGAATATCCCGAACTTGACGATGAATTCGCAAAAGACGTAAGCGAATTTGATACACTTGATGAACTCAAAGCAGACATCAAAGCAAAAATCGGAGAAAGCAAAGCACAGAGAGCAAAAGACGCTTTTGAATCAGCTCTTCTCAAACAGGTTTGCGAAGGTGCAACTGTAGAAATTCCTCAGGTTATGATTGATAACAAAGCTGACGAAATGAAACAGCAGACAGAACAGCAGATGGCTCAGCAGGGTCTTGCACTTGACATCTATCTTCAGTATATGGGTCTCTCAATGGACAAATATATGGAAGACCTTAAAGGTCAGGCAGAAATCCAGGTTAAAACTCGTCTTGCTCTTGAAAAGATTGTTGAAGTTGAAGCTATCGAAGCAACAGATGCAGATGTTGATGCAGAATTTGCTAAATATGCTGAAATGTATAAAATGGATGTTGAAACTCTCAAGAAGTTCATCAATCCTGAAGAACTCAAAAAAGACCTTGCAATCGGTAAGGCTGTAGACTTCATCGTTGAAAATGCAAAAGTAGGCAAACCTGCAGCAAAGAAAACAACTAAGAAAGCAGCTGCAGCAGACGGCGAAGAAAAACCTGCAAAGAAACCCGCAGCTAAAAAAACAACAACTAAAAAAGCAGCAGACGGCGAAGAAAAGCCTGCAAAAAAACCTGCAGCAAAGAAAACAACAAAAAAAGCAGAATCTGCTGAATAATTAAAAGAAAATTAACCTAAAATGTGTCATAGGTAAACTTAAAAGGAGGCATCATTATGAGTTTAGTACCTTATGTAGTAGAACAGACAAACAGAGGTGAACGTTCATACGATATTTTCTCTCGACTTCTCAGCGACAGAATCATCGTTCTCTCTGACGAAGTTAACGACGCAACTGCAAGTATCGTTGTTGCACAGTTGCTTTTCCTTGAAGGTCAGGATGCCGATAAAGACATCAGCCTTTACATTAACAGCCCCGGTGGCTCAGTAACTGCAGGTCTTGCAATTTATGACACAATGCAGTACATCAAGTGCGACGTTTCAACAATTTGTATGGGTATGGCAGCAAGCATGGGTGCATTCCTTCTGTCATCAGGTGCAAAAGGAAAGAGATTCGCACTTCCCAACAGCGAAATTATGATTCACCAGCCTCTCGGCGGTGCAAAAGGTCAGGCAACTGAAATCGAAATCGCTGCAAAGCATATCCTCAAGACTAAAGAAAACCTCAACAGAATCCTTTCAGAAAACACAGGTAAACCTATCGATGTTATTGCTAAGGATACTGACAGAGATAATTTCATGAGCGCACAGGAAGCAATGGAATACGGTCTTATCGATAAAGTAATTTACAAAAGATAACGGGAGTATTTTATAATGTCTAAGAATGATGGCACAAAAAATTCCGTTTTTTGCTCATTCTGCGGTAAAAGTCAGGCCCAGGTCCGTAAAATGATTGCAGGCCATGGTGTTTACATCTGTAACGAATGTGTTGACCTCTGCCGTGATATTATTGAGGAAGAGATGGGTACTAAAAGGCGGGTTCGCAAAAGCGAAGTTCAGGAAAAACCTCAACTGCCCAAACCCCGGGAAATCAAGGAAAAACTTGATGAATACGTTATCGGTCAGGATGATGCAAAGGTTGTATTGAGTGTTGCTGTATACAACCATTATAAACGTATCAATTCTATTGACGATGGTGATGTGGATATACAGAAGAGTAACGTGATTATGCTCGGTTCAACAGGTGTAGGTAAAACTATGCTTGCACAGACTCTTGCAAAAATCCTTGATGTTCCTTTTGCTATTGCAGATGCTACAACTCTTACAGAAGCAGGCTATGTAGGCGAGGACGTTGAAAATATTCTTCTCAGACTCATTCAGGCAGCAGATTTTGATATCGAAAAGGCTGAAAGAGGTATCATCTACGTTGACGAAATCGACAAGATTGCAAGAAAATCTGAAAATCCCTCAATCACACGTGATGTAAGCGGTGAAGGTGTTCAGCAGGCACTTCTTAAAATTCTTGAAGGTACTGTTGCAAATGTTCCTCCGCAGGGCGGAAGAAAACATCCCCAGCAGGAATTTATTCAGATTGATACAACAAATATTCTTTTCATCTGCGGTGGTGCATTTGACGGAATCGAAAAGATTATCGAAAAACGTACCGGCAACAACGGTGCCCTTGGTTTTGGCGCTGATGTAAAAGGTAAAGAAGAAAGAAAAGCTGATAATATCAGAAATAAAGTTATTCATCAGGACCTTGTGAAGTTTGGTCTTATACCTGAAATTGTAGGTCGTCTTCCTATTGTAACTGTTCTTCAGGAGCTTGACGAAGATGCACTTGTTCAGATTATGACTGAACCTAAAAATGCACTTGTAAAACAGTACAAGAAGCTTTTCTCAATGGATGAAGTTGAGTTATCTTTTGATGACGATGCTCTTCATGCTGTTGCAAAGAAAACTCTTGAAAAAGAAACAGGCGCACGTGGTCTCCGTTCAATAACAGAAAACATTCTTCTTCCCATAATGTACGATATCCCCTCTGACGAAACAGTCCAGAGTGTGCAGATTACAAAAGAATGTGTTGAAAACGGCGAAAAGCCCATAGTTATGTTTAAAGAAAACTAAACAAAATAATACCCCGTGTACAATCAGTACACGGGGATTTTTTATCCTTCAATAATTAAAATTTCTTTAACTTCTTTTGTTTCTTGGTCGATTGAAATTGTTTTGATTTCCTGTGGTTTCCAGCTAAACTTGCATTTCACATCAAAAATTTTCAAATCAATTTCTGCCTCTGTTTCTTTGCCTGCACATTCAAAAGCACGAAGAATAATAGCCTTGCCGTCTTCTGAATATTTCATTGCCTGAACAATAACGTTGTCAGCACTTACTTTAAGTCCGCTGTAAACAGGAGGGAGTTCGCCTTTGTGGTGAGTTTCAAGATATAATTTCAAAGGCATATTAAGCACTTCTGATTTTTTAACAACATCTGTGAACTCGTTTTCGCAGGGTGTGATGATATATTCAAATTCCTGCTCACCCTGATCAAGGAAATCCATTTCGTTGTCACGGCTTCCCTGTCCGTAATGGTCAAGGTATGCACATCCTCGTGCCATAACCATTCTCATTTCGTTACCTTTTACGCAGAAGCTATATTTGGAATCGTTAATGAGAGCCACACCATTGTTTGTGCCTTCTTCGCATACTGCAATCCAACCCTGTGCAGGTTCTTCAAGTCCGTCAGCAGGTTTTTTGATAAAGCCGAATGGCATTGAGTAAACTGCCTCGGGTTTTTCAATATCCATTGGGAATGCAAGTTTTGCAATTTTATAATGCTCGTTGAAATTGAGTTTGCATTTTACTTCGATGTTCTTGCTTCCTCTCCAAAGAGAAATGTACTGGGTGAGAGTTGATCTGTTATAGGTTGTTGTAACCTTGATTGTTGCACGTAAATATCCTGTTTCTACAATTTCAAGTTTTGCATCAGAGAATTTACCGATGTCTTTGTTGAAATCGAAAACGCTGTGTGCCCACGTATCTGTGTGTACGTCTTCTTCGATAATCGCCTGAGCAATAGGTGCAGCGGAAAGTTCTTTATTCTGCTCTTTGTCGAAGTAGCTGTCAATAGCACCTGTGTGCTTATTGATTACAATTTTAACCTTGCTGTTTTCAATTGTGTTTTCAGTAACGATAAGCTCATTTTCAACAGGCTTAGGCTGATAGTTCTGTTCTTCCTTATAAATAAAGAATGTTTTATATCCGTAAGGTTCAAGCTCTGCTTCAAACATACACTGAAGGAAGTGACCACCGTCTGTATATGGTGCACGTACAATTTGGAAAGGTACTTCGTTATCATCCGAATCAAGTACACCTGAAACCCAGCCGATGCCGAATGTAACTTTTGCTTTTACAGGGAATGAATGGGGGTTGAAAACAACCATCGGACATCCTTCACCTTCGCGAATCCAGAGCCTGTCACGTTTGATTGAAGGTCTGTAATCAAGGAATTTTGTTGTGTTTACTCTCCATGAAATTCTTTCTGCACCGAATGAGCCTACCTGAAGTGCAGTTTCACTTGCATAACCGAAAGCGTTGTAAGCGTCAACGTAAGCAGGTTTGATTGAACATCCTGCAAGAATATCGTGGAACTGATTGAACATAACGCTTTCCCATGCGCGTTCGATAGATTTTGTTTTTGGCTCAGATTTTGTAAGGATTGTTGACATAAGGTCGATTTTTTCAGCATAAACAAGGTCGTTTTCTGCCTTGCGGTTCATAGCTTTGACCTTGCTGTTTGCACTGTAGCAACCGCTTGCATGGTGCTGTAAATCTTCTGCAACAACCGGAATGTCAATCTCATCAATATTTTCATTTACATAGTCGAAGTAGTCATCTGTTTTAGCATAAATGAAAACATCCTTTCCTTCTTCTTTACGTAATTTTTCTGCTTCTTCAAGATGCTCGATTGAAGGTCCGCCGCCGTGGTTACCGATTCCGTAGAAAATCATCTGAGGCTGAGTCAGACTTTCTGTATATTCCCATCTTCCGTCCTTGATTTCTCCGCCATATCCCATAGGAATTCTGAATGCAAGAACGTCGCTTCCGTCAGGGCTTGTCCAGTGGTGGAGATTTTTCTTGGGTAAGTTCGGCTTTTCGTTTTCATCGTTGGGACGCTGATAAATGTAATTATCAATGCCTGATTTCTTCATTAACTGGGGGAGCATACCGTTATGACCGAAAGAGTCAACGTTATATCCTGTTTTGACAATTGAACCGAATTTTTCTTTGAAATATTTCTGAGAATAAAGAAAATGTCTTGCGAAAGATTCACCTGAAGGAATGTTGCAGTCAGGCTGTACCCACATACCGCCTGTAATGCACCAGCGACCTTCTTCGTATCTCTGCTTGATTTCTTCGAACATTTCAGGTTCGCTCAATTCAATCCATTTATAATAAGAAGCACAGGCTGAAGTGAAAATGTAATCAGGAAATTCCTTCATTCTGTCAAGTGCAGCTCTGTAAGTTGATTTTACAAGAGAAAGTCCTTCAGGCACACACCATTGCCACACAGGGTCAAGGTGAGCATTGCCGATAAGATGGTAAGTTTTTTTCATAGTGCCAACTCCTTTTAATAAGTTTTTACTTATGTTTTTATTATACTTTGCGTAACAATGACTTGCACTGTCTTTTTTTATCTTTATATTGATTTTTATTGTGATTTAGATTAAAATTAATGTGTAATGAGGTGATGCTATGCAAAAGTATGCTAAAAGTAAATTTATAGAAAACGGCTACCTGAGTGCTGTTAAAAAGAATGAAAATACTTTCGTGGAAACACATTTTCATGATTTTTATGAGCTTGAGTTTATTATTTCAGGTAGCGGCACATATACGGTCGACGGTACGGAATATACTATTGAGGCAGGAACATTATTTTTTCTGACACCCCTTAATTACCATTGCGTTGATATCAGGGATGCACACCTTTATAATGTAATGTTTTCGAGTAATATCTGCAACCACACCTTTTTAAAGGAGCTTACAATGAATGCTCCTGTGTTTTTACAGACTGATAAGAAAACAAAACTTTGCTTTGAGGTTCTTCTTGAAGAGCTGTGCAATAATATTGACGACAGCGAATTTTCTACGGTTTTGCTTGATGCCGTTATTGCCAGACTGAAAAAGGAAGTGGTAAACAACAATAGCAATAAAACCATTTCTGCTATAAATAAGGCGGAGTTATACATACTTAATAATTTCAGGAACGGCATTACATTGAATGATGTTGCAAAAGAACTTGCGCTCACACCCACATATTTTTCCCGATTGTTCAAAGAAGAAAAAGGCATAAACTTTAAAACTTATCTTGATGATATACGTTTTGAATACGCGGGAAAGCTTTTGCTTCATTCAGAGATGACAGTGATGCAGATATGTACAGAAAGCGGATTTAACGATTATCCGAATTTTATCCGTAGGTTCAAACAATATTCAGGATTGTATCCCGCACAGTACAGGAAAGAGAAAACAAACGGATGAGCCATTCTTATTTTTGCGAGTAAAAATAAAAGATACGTATAAAGTAAAAATAAATAAAAAGCGACACGGAAGTGACAAGTGCTGAAAAAGCGGTAAGAAAATTGTGCATAAGATAAAAAGATAGGGAGAATATATGTGAAAAAACCACAAAATAAAGTATAGCAGGGAAATAAATATGTAGGTATAGTGGTAAACGCGCGGAAGGGTTGAGAAGTTAGAAAAAAGTTTAAAAAAAGTGTTGACAAAAGGGGAATGATTTGGTATTATATATGAGCGTTCTCGAGAGAGCAACGCTGGAGACGAAATTGAACAGGATT
>JAZQWT010000161.1:0-14526 GCA_045632485.1 Acutalibacteraceae bacterium | reverse complement strand
AGTCAAAACCTCCAGCTAAGCTGGAGGCTTGATTAGCCCTTCAAGGGCATTATACGGACTTAACCCCTTAAGGGGCGCTGAAAAGTTTGCCGACCGCATTCTTCTTTCAGCTACCCCTCAAGGGGTTTTCTTATGCTTTCTTGTTCTCGCCACCCGTGAACGGGTCTACATATTCTTTCAAACTCATCTGGTCTGCTATTTGATCTTCTACAAGCTGATTTTTAATATATTCCGCTACTTGCTTTTTATTTCTTCCTACAGTATCTACAAAATATCCTCTCGCCCAGAAATGTCTGTTTCCATATTTGTATTTTAGGTTCGCGTGTCTATCAAATATCATCAAACTGCTTTTGCCTTTCAAATATCCCATTATCTGCGATACACTATACTTTGGCGGTATACTTATCAACATATGTATATGGTCAGGACACAGTTCTGCCTCTATTATCTCTACTTCTTTTTGTTGACACAACTGTCTTAATATCTTTCCTATATCCACTTTTATTTCTCTGTATATTGATAATCTTCTGTACTTCGGAGCGAATACAACATGGTATTGACATCTCCAGCTTGTATGGTTTAAACTATTTATGTCTTTTTCTTTCACGTTAAAGACCTCCTTGTTATTTTAGTTGTGTGGTCGGCAAACCACTTCTAATATACCAAGGAGCTTTTTTCTTGTCTACTTTTCCCCTCGCTAAAAGCTTTTCTATTCCCCCGGTAGAACCGGGGGTTGCCTTTGTTACAAACAAAGCAAAAAATGCTCTGTGCAAAAACACAGAGCATTTTTTATTTAAGTAAAATTATTAACCGATAAGTGCAAATGTTTTAAGAAAATCCATAACAAAACCAAGAATCTGTTCAAAGATTCCGCTTGTTGAGGGTTCAAATAATCCTCCGAAAAGAGATTCCAATGCTGCAAAGATAGCTTCCATTCCTTTCACCTCCTTAATTCATTCTGTTCATTGCTTCATCGATTTTGCCGTCGAGCATAAGAGGTAAATTCTTACACACTTTTTCGGCAACATCGTGCAAGGTTTTAAGTTCATCGTTTGTGAAACGGGAAAGAACCCAATCTGCCAAATCTTCCCACTCTGCAGGCTTTTTGCCTACACCTATTTTTATGCGGGGGAAGTTATCGCTGTTAAGATGATAAATTATACTTTTGATTCCGTTGTGTCCGCCGTCAGAGCCTTTTCTTCTCACACGTGTTTTACCAACATCAAGAGAAATATCATCGTAAATCACAATAATATTTTCAGGGGGAATTTTATAAAACTGTGCTGCATCCCTTACTGCCTCACCACTGTTGTTCATAAAAGTCTGAGGCTTCATAATAAGGCAACGGTGACCCTTTATATCCACATCGGCAAGGAGAGATTTATATTTGAGTTTATTGATTTTAAAATCAAGCTTATCAGCTAAAAAATCAACACACATAAATCCTGCATTGTGTCTTGTGAATTCATATTTATCTCCCGGATTTCCCAGACCGACAATCAGAAATTCGGCACCGGAAGATGCAAATTCTTTTTTCTTTTTCAATCCGAACATAGTTTATTTTTTCATCCTTTTATAAGGCTTTTTTTCTGTGACCCAGTCCGCCTTGTTAACCTGCCGTGAACGTGCAATTGCAAGTGCATTCTCCGGCACATCCTCCGTTACGGTTGAGCCTGCTGCGACAAAAGCATCTTTCCCCACTTTAACGGGTGCTACGAGATTTACTCCGCAGCCGATAAATGCTCCGTCTTTTATAATTGTTTTATTTTTATTTCTGCCGTCAAAATTAACGGTAGCACATCCGCAGCCGATATTTACATTTTCTCCTATGAAGCTGTCACCTGCATATGACAGATGGGAAATTTTTGTATCATCACCGACATACGAATTTTTTATTTCAACAAAGTTTCCGATTCTTGCATTTCTGCCGATAACCGAGCCGGGTCTTATTCTCACAAAAGGGCCTATTTCAGCACCTTCTTTAAATTCTGATTCATAGCAATGTGACGCATTTATTTTAACATTTTCACCCACAGTGCAATCTTCAACAACAGAACAAGGTCCGACTACCGCACCTGCAAAAACTTTTGTTTTTCCGTAAATCTGAGTGTTAGGAAGTATAACTGCAGTTGCTTTAATCTCTGCTTCTTCGGAAATTACAACACCATCGATGCATGGGATTTTAACACCTGATGCAATCAGTTCTGCTAGAATTCTTTTACGGTTTTCTTCGTTTGTTTCAAGAATATCAGAAAAATTTTCCATTAATATATACCCCTTTAAAATTATAATCAGATATATTTTATGGAAAATTTTCTATAATATTACATAGATTCAGGTGCTTCGATTTTAAGAAGATTAAGAATATTCTTGATTGTATCGCGCACGCAGATACAGAGATATGCTCTTGCCTGAAGCAGTGATTCGTCTTCACAAACAACGCGGCATGCATTGTAGAACTTATGGAAAAGTGTTGCAAGTTCAATTGTATAACGAGTGATCTTTGCAGGGTCATATTTCTTCACAGCATCAACAATTTCTTCTGTAAGTGAAGCAAGATGACGGATGATATCCTTTTCTGTTTCATCAGTAAGAAGCTGAAGCTCTTCGTCGGAGCAATCGCGGATTTGGATACCGTCAGCATTTAATTTTTTAATGATACTGCAGATTCTTGCGTGAGCATACTGACAATAGTAAACAGGGTTTTTAGAACTCTGTTCAACTGCTAAATCAAGATCAAAATCCATCTGTGAGCCCGCTTCTCTCATATTGAAAAGGAAACGTGATGCATCAACGGGAATTTCTTCGAGCAGGTCAACAAGTGTGATTGCCTTACCTGTTCTCTTTGACATTCTTACTGCTTCGCCGTTACGTGTAAGACGAACAAGCTGCATAAGAATAACATCAAGTCTTGTTGAGTCTACACCGATAGCATCGAGAGCTGATTTCATTCTTGCAACATGACCGTGGTGGTCTGCTCCCCAGATGTCAATTGCGATATCGAAGTTTCTTACTTCAAGCTTATTGCGGTGGTATGCAATATCTGCTGCAAAGTAAGTGGGGTTACCGTTTGCACGGATAAGAACATCATCTTTAAGTTCAAGCTTGTCGATTGCGTCCTGAGTTTTACCCTGTGCTAAAAGCATCTTTGTCTGCACTTCAATATTTTTATACCAGAGTGCACCGTCTTTTTCATAAGTAAGACCGTTTTTCTTGAGAAGTTCAATTGTGTCTTTAAGTTCACCATTGTTGTGAACAATTGATTCGTTGAACCATCTGTCATATTCGATTCTGTACTTTGAAAGTGTAGCTTTCATGTTGTCAATGTTTCTGGGAAGAGCATAGTCAATAAGAGCTTTTCTTCTTTCTTCTTCACTCTTTTCAAGGTAGCTGTCACCATAAACATCTGCAAATTCCTTTGCACGTTCTTTGATGTCTTCACCATGGTAACTGTCCTCGGGAAGTTCAACTGCGTCTTCACCTTTGAAAAGCTGCTGATATCTGATATCAAGAGAAAGTCCGAATTTTTCAATCTGATTACCTGCATCGTTGATGTAGAATTCACGACTTACTTCATAACCGGCGTAATCCATAATTGCAGCAAGGCAGTCACCGAGAGCACCGCCACGAGCATTACCCATATGCATAGGTCCTGTGGGGTTTGCTGAAACAAATTCAACATTTACTCTTTTGCCCTGACCATAATCTGAACGTCCGTAATCTTTTCCGCAAGCACGTACATCTTTAAGGATTGCAGAATAGTAAGATGGGCTTAAATAAAAGTTAAGGAAACCGGGTCCTGCAATTTCACATCTTGCAAGATATGTTCCGTCAAGATTTATATATTCAAGAATTGTTTCGCCGATTTTTCTGGGGTTCATTCTGAACGATTTAGTTGACATCATTGCAACGTTTGATGAAAAATCGCCGTTTGCAGTATCGTTGGGCACTTCAATTTTAAAATCGCAGATAGGCTCTGCAGGAAGTTTCCCCTCACTGATTGCTTTTCCCATTGCATCGAGAATAGCCTGTCTTATCTGCTGCTGAGTTTCATTTACGATTTTTGACATTTATAAACATCCTTTCAAGCCGGTGTAACCGTAATAACAAGATAGTTTTCAGAAACAACACCTGCGCCTAAATCAAGTGTGTAATCAAATTCCAGTTTACCGCCGTTTTCGTCAACATCACTTTCAACACGGCGTGCAAATACACCTAACATAAGGTTTCCTGCAGGGGTTGAATATGAGCAATTGTGACGCTCTCCTCTTTCAATAATCAGTTCTGTTTCAAACAAACCCGAACGTGTCATTGTAATACAGCTGCCATTCTCAACCTTAATGCGTACACTGCATCCCTGGAGTTCACCGTCTTCGGCATAAGTAAGAACATAATTATCTTTTTCGCCCTCAAAACGTCCGATAACAGTAGTTTCAAGTCCGTCTGTATCGCCTTCCATTTCGTGGCGGTCAACAATTTTTATAACAACTTCTTTTTCCATTATCTGCTCCATTTTTCTTCAGCATATTCAATAAGCTTTGTAAGAAGAGATGCACTGTCAATTCCTGCTGCAGCCATAAGCTTAGGATACATACTGATGCTTGTAAAACCGGGCAATGTGTTAGGCTCGTTGAGCATAATATTTCCGTCAGATTCTCTTACAAAAAAGTCAACTCGTGCAAGGCCTGAGCAACCGAGAGCCTTATATGCATTGCAAGCGGCTTTTTTTACTTTTTCAAGCATTTCATCTGAAAGTCTTGCAGGGATAAAGAGCTTACTTGCATCTGAAATATATTTTGCTTCAAAATCGTAGAATTCGTTTGCGGGAACAAGTTCGCCTACCTGACCTGCTACAGGTTCATCATTACCCATAACAGCGCACTCAACTTCCTTGCCTACAATCCCTTCTTCAAGAACAAGCTTGCTGTCTTCTTTAAAAGCCGTAGCCATTGCTTCCTTGAAGTTTTCTCTTGAAGACACCTTTGTAACACCCACTGATGATCCGGCGTTTGCAGGTTTTACGAAAACGGGATATCCGAGATATTCTTCTGATTTATCAAGAATTTTATCTTCATCAAGTGAATATTCGTACTTTGTAACACCAATCCATTTTGCCTGAGGAATACCTGCATTATCTGCAACTGTGTTTGTGAGAGTTTTGTCCATACAAACTGCACTTGAAGCACAGTCACAGCCTACATAGGGAATGCCTGCCATCTGCAGAAGACCCTGAATTGTGCCGTCTTCACCATTTTTACCATGCATCACGGGAAAAACAACGTCGATATATTCTGTTTTAACCCCGTCTTCTTCAAAAACAAGAAGTCCGTGAGTTGCAGCATCGGGAGAAATAACTGCTTTTGTGAGATTTTCTTTATCTTCTGTCCATTTATCTTCAGGAAGATTTTCTGTTTTGCCTGTGTATCTGAACCATTCTCCCTGCTTTGTGATACCGAGCATCATAACCTGGTATTTATCTGCAGGAATATTTTCAATTACAAATTTTGCTGAAACGGTGCTTACGTCATGTTCACTTGAAACACCGCCGAAAATCACAAGAACTTTCTTCATTGTAACATAACCTTTCCGTTAAAACTTATTTCTGCTGTTGCTGCTGAAGCATTGCCTGCATCATGCCGGGTTTCTTTTCTTTCGGCGGCTTGTATGCAGGAGGATTTTTGAGAAGCTTTACTGCTTTTTTACCTGCAGCTGATGCAAGATATCTGTTAACATTGATTGTAATTGCTGCAAGTTCGGGATCCATATAATCAACGCAGTTTGCAAGTAACTCATCATTATTCTCAAGCTGGGAGAGAATTGTAACAACAATGATACTCTGAACTTCATTTGTACCGTCAAGATAAATTTCGTTGAGCATATTGAAAAGTTTTTTCATCTGCTGTTTATCGTTCTGTCTGATTGTGTTAACGGCATATGAGCCGAATTCCTGGAAAAATTCATCTGCGAGGAATTCACCGTATTTTTCGATGTTTTTCTTGTATTCATCACGCAATTCCGGATAAATTATCGTATATCTGTTTGCAAGAGTAGCAGGGTCATAGAAGCTGTTGCCGTTTTTTGCTGCCGCCTTTGAAACAGGAGGCGGAAGTTTAACACCTTTTGCTGATTGCTTTGCAACATCTGCCACTTTGAATCTCGAATCAATACAATCGTTGAATTCGTTGACGATATATTTTACATCTCTTTCGTCAGATTCTTCGTCAAAAAGTGATGCTGAAATGCTTTTATATTCCGCTTTTCCGTTCTTTTCTTCACCAATCTGGAAACAGAATTTACCATCAGAAAAAAGAATTCTTACGTTACCTTTTTCTGAAACATAGTCAATGTATTGTTTTTCACCTTCCGCACAAAGGGGAAGTTCGTCTTTTTTTACGCCATCGGGATAAACTGCCCCAAAGCCTTTTAATGTAAGATTTTCTTTAAGACCTTTGTCAATCAATCTGAAAGCTTCCTGAATATTCATTGCAAAATCTCCCTATTATAAAAATTACATTATATTGTATCACAAAAATTCACGTTTGTCATCATCTAATTATAAAAGATTTCGTAAAAAATCGCTTAATATATGTATATAATGAAATAAACTTGCTTTATTTTCTACTATATGGTATAATAATGCATTATTATGCTGGGTGTTTGTACGCCCACAAAGGAGCAAATTTTATGGACTATATTTTTTCGGATAAAATATCTTCTCTCAAACCATCCGCTATCAGGGAAATACTTAAAGCAACATCTGACCCGGGAGTTATCCCTCTTGCTGCAGGTAACCCCTCTGCAGAGGCATTCCCAGTTGAAGAGGTAAAAAAAATTACTGCAGAAATTTTAGAGGAAGACCCTATTCTCGCACTGCAGTACGGTGTTACTGAAGGCTACAATCCTTTGAGAGAATTAATTTCCTCATATATGAAAGAAAAATACAATATCGGCAAAGAGTCTGACAGCATTATTATCACTTCAGGTGCACAGCAGATTATGGACCTTGCATCAAAAATTCTTCTCAACGAAGGTGATACAGTTATCTGCGAAGCACCCTCATTCATAGGCTCTCTCAACTGCTTCCGCTCATACAATGCAAAGCTCTGCGGTGTTGAAGTTGAAGATGACGGTATGAACCTTGAAAAGCTTGAAGAAGCTCTCAAAACAGAAAAAAATGTAAGATTCATCTATACAATCCCCAACTTCCAGAATCCTTCAGGTGTTACAATGTCACTTGAAAAGAGAAAGAAAGTTTATGAGCTTGCAAAAAAATACAACGTGCTTATTCTTGAAGATAACCCCTACGGAGATTTACGTGTAAGCGGTGAACACCTCCCCTCAATCAAAAGCTTTGACGAGGATGGCATCGTAATTTACGGCGGTTCATTCTCAAAAATCCTTTCTCCCGGTATCCGTGTAGGATACGTTATTGCAAACGAACAGCTTATTGCAAAAATGACAGTAGGCAAACAGGCTACAGACGTACATACACCTATGCTCACACAGCTTATCGTTTACAAGTGGATGAAAAACTACGATTTTGAAAAGCATATTGAAAAAATCTGCGGAATATACAAATCAAAGCTTGAACTTATGTGCGATAATATCGATAAGCATTTCGGTGACAAGGTTACATATGTACGTCCCGAAGGCGGCTTATTCGTATGGTGCAAGCTGAACGACAATATCGATATGCTTTCTTTCTGTGCAGAGGCAGTCAAAAACAAAGTTGCAGTCGTTCCCGGCACAGCATTTATGATGAGTGCAGAAGATAAAACACAGTGCTTCAGAATGAATTTCTCTACCCCGTCTGATGAAAAGATCGTCAAAGGCATTGAAATTCTCGGCAATATATTGAGTAAGTATTGATTACTTGAAGTGAGGTAAAATAAATGGAAACCACAGAAAAGAAAAAGAAAATATTAAGCTGTATCCAGCCTACAGGCACTCCCACATTGGGAAATTATCTTGGTGCCCTCAAAAACTGGAAAGCACTTGAGGATGATTTCGATGCAGCTTATGCCGTTGCTGACTTACATGCAATTACCGTAAGACAGGACCCTCAGCAGTTTAAGAAGCAGATTATGGAAGCTTTTGCTCTTCTTCTCTCTATCGGTCTTTCTCCCGAAAAGAGCATTGTTTTCGTTCAGAGCCATGTGCCCACACACGCACAGCTTGCATGGATTCTCAACTGCTACACACAGTTCGGCGAAATGAGCAGAATGACTCAGTTCAAGGATAAATCACGTTCACACGCAGACAACATTAATGTAGGTCTTTTCTCCTATCCTGTTCTTATGGCAGCAGATATTCTCCTCTATCAGGCAGATTTCGTTCCTGTCGGTGCAGACCAGAAGCAGCACCTTGAAATTGCTCGTGATATCGCAAACAGATTCAACGGTATGTACGGCAATGTGTTCACAATTCCCGAGCCATACATTCCCAAGGCAGGGGCAAGAATTATGTCACTTCAGGACCCCGCAAAGAAAATGAGCAAATCTGACGAAAATGTAAAGAGCTTCATTTCAATGCTTGACAAGCCTGAAACAATTATGAAGAAAATGCGTTCAGCAGTTACAGACAGTGAAGCATCAGTTCATTTTGATGAAGAAAACAAACCCGGTGTTTCAAACCTTATGAATATCTATTCATGCTGCACGGGGCTTTCAAACGAAGAAATCGAAAAAGAATTCGCTGGCAAAGGCTACGGCGATTTCAAAACAGCAGTAGGTGAAACAGTTGTTGAAGAACTCCGTCCTATCCGTGAAAATTTCGAAATGTATATGAAAGACCAGGCTATGCTTAAAGAAATGATGGCAAAAGGCTCAGACATTGCAACGAGAATCTCACAGAGAACTCTTGATAAAACAATGAAAAAAATAGGATATGTTCTTAAATAATTAATTGGAGGTTTTTCTTATGAAAGCCAAAGACAGCGTTAAAAATTACGATTCAAAAATCAGGGAATATACCAACTATTCCTACAGACAAGCAAAAAACGCTTGTAAAAACTACGGTCCCAGACCTGCAGGAAGCGATAAAGAAAAAGAGCTTCAGGAACATCTTATGAATGAACTCAGAGGCTGCACAAATGCCGTAACAGCTGAAAATTTCAATTTTATAAAATCCACTGCTCTCAGTGAAAACATTTTCACACTCATATTTATCATCCTGGCTGTAGCAGTTGCGATTATCTCCTGCTTCGGAATTTTCCCGAATAACACCATCACAGCAATAGCTTCAGCAATAATCGTTTTTCTTGGTGTAATAAATATTTTCACAGGATTTACAAATAAGATGTTCGCAAAGAAGTGTTCATCATCAAATATCCACGCAGTAAGAAAAGCTGATGAAAAAGCAACAAAAAGACTTTTACTTATTGCCAACAGCGATTCTCTTGAAAAACATAAATTCAAAACTTCAGGTTTTGCAATAATTTCCGCAATCGGATTTGTAGTAAGTCTCGCAGTTGTTTTTATGTCTTCATACCTGGATTTCTTCAACGCAAATCCCAATATGAAATATGCATGCTTTGCACTTGTTGTTTTTATTCCCTTTGCAATCATCCCTCTTTTCGCAGATAATAATGAATATTCAGAGGGAGCTTCAAAAAATCTTTCAGGTGCCTTTGCTTCGATTGCAGTTTTAAAATATCTCCAGGATAATGAAATAAAAATGCCGTCACTTGAAATATGCGTAGCCATCACAAGTGCCCGCGAAGAAGACAACGCAGGAGCTTTTGCCTTTGCAAAAAAACATTCTTCTTATTTTTCTGATATCCCTACAGTATGCATCTGCATTGATTCAATTGCTTTTGACGAAAAGAATCTCGGAATCATCAAAGCTAAAAATGCAAAAGAATCAGTTGAGTTTCTTAAAAACGGTGCACAGGATGCAAACATTGAACTTATTGACAGCCCTGTTCAGGGTAAATATTCACCTGACAGTAACGTTATATCATCAATCGGAATCGATGCGTGTGCAATCACTTCTCTTCCCGATAATTTTGAAAAAGCTCCGGACACACACGAAGATATGAAAGTAAAAACCATTGAAAGTGCCCTTAAAACTATAGTTTCAGGTGCATTTTTGTACGAAGAAAAATAATTTTTGAAAAATTTCCAAAAAATTTCAAAAATCTCTATGAAATTCTGAAAATATGTGTTACAATTGTCTTTGACGATATGTTAACTCCAAGGAGGATGTTTTATGAAAAACTCTATCAAAAAAATTCTCGCAATACTTCTCACAGCAATTATAGTAGTCTCTCTCGCTTCCTGTTCAGTAACAGAAAAAATTCAGGATTACTTTGTAGAAGAAACTACAGTAACTGAACCCTATACAAACAAATCAGCAAAACCTGTTAACCAGAGTGAAATCGTTGAATATTTCAACACTATCTCAGCAGACCTTAAAAAATCAAACCCCTATAACATCACAATGGGCAGAGATTTCTCAGCAAACGATATCGAATGCGAAAACGAACATATCAAAGCTGCTTTCTCTACAGTTGCAAACTTCCTTATTGACAACTCATCTTTTATCAGCAAAGGCATGAACGGTAAAGAAGAAGTTGAAGCAGGCAACATCAGCAATATTGTAAACGTATATCCCATTGAAGGCTCTGCAAACGCAAGTAAAGTTCTTCTCAAACAGGTAAAACTTGCAACTTGCTCACAGACATCCGATAACTTTGTTATTACAATCGATTTAAAAGATGATGCTACTCCCCTTGAAGCAGAAGGTCTTGGTGAAGTATTCAACATCAACGATAAAGAAGCTATCCTCAAAGAACTCAAAGGTGCAAGCGATTTAATCTCTGTTGAAGATTACGATATCGAATACAATGGCGGCAGAATCGTATGCACAGTAGACAGAGGTACTGACAGAATCGTTTCAGCAACATATTCAAGAGTAATCAAAGTTACTGCTGAAATCACAGGACAGGGCAATTTTGCAGAAATCAAAAAAGAAACAGTTACTTTCAACATTACTGAAAACGAAAACTACACAATAGAATGGGACGCTCCCGTAGAAACTACAGTAGCTGAAAAATAATTGTAGTTAACCATAATCAACCGCTGTATTCATTTATGAATCTCAGCGGTTTTTTACATAATACTTCGGAAAGGAGGAATAAACGTGCAGAATAACTTCTATAACGCAAACCAATATAATTTCAATAACGGTATGCCAATATTCAATAACTACCAGATAACACAGAAGGCAAAATCAGAGCTAAAAAAACATAGTCTGTATGTGGGTATATGTATACTTGTTTTTCTTTCAGCACCTTACATTCTTGGTTTTACCCTTAATATTTTCGGCATATACGATTTATATCTTAATAATACAGCTTTTCAATATGCTATTGAACTTCTATATTCTGTAATTTTTCTGTTCCTTCCTTTTTTCTTGATTTACAAAACAAATTCATCGGAAAACAAAAAAACAATAGAGGATTCATTTGAAAAGCCTCAGTCACCCGGTTTGTTTTTTACTGCTATCGGATTTGGTCTGATGCTTTGCTTCTGCGGAGATTTTATTTCCACATGTGTTTCCGCCTTTTTTGAAAATCTGGGAATAACTCTTACAACAACTGCAGAAATACCTATCCCCACTTCAGGTGCACCGCTTTTTCTTTTCACATTATCAACTGCAATATTACCTGCTGCAGTAGAAGAATTTGCAATGCGTGCAGTTGTTATGCAACCCATGAGAAAATACGGCGACAATTTTGCAATTATTATGACCGCATTGGTTTTCGGTCTTATGCACAGAAATGCAGTGCAGGGTATTTTTGCTTTTATCGCAGGTGTGGTTTTCGGCTACATCACAGTTGCAACAAAATCTGTGTGGACTGCGGTTGTAATCCACTCTCTCAATAACGGAATTTATGTTGTTTTCAATGTAGTGAACGAATCAAACCCCGTACTCTTTGAAAAAATATATCCCATATTTTTAACAGCAGTATTTGTAATCGGTTTAGGCTGTTCAGTACCTTTTCTTATGAGCAGCAAAAGACTGAAACTTAAAAAGTCTCCCACAATCCCCCGTACAAAAGATAAATTAAAATTTTTCCTATTCACTATACCCATGATTATTTCCATTGTGTGGATGCTTATTTACACATTATTTGTACAGATATGAAAGACGATATTTTTTATATGAAAGAAGCTCTTCTTCTGGCTTCTCTTGCGGCAGAAGAGGGTGAAGTGCCTGTCGGAGCAGTTGTTGTCTGCGACGGAGAAATTGTCGGACGTGGCAGAAACCGCAGAGAAAAAGGCAAAAATGCACTTGCACACGCAGAAATCGAAGCCATAAACGAAGCCTGCAAAACACTTGGTGGTTGGAGATTGTGGAAATGTGACCTTTATGTCACATTAGAGCCTTGCCCTATGTGTACGGGTGCAATAATCAACTCAAGAATAAAGCGGCTTATTTACGGTGCCGACGATAAAAAGGCAGGCTCCGCAGGAAGTGTTGTGAATCTTTTTGATTTGCCTTATAATCATAAGCCTGAAATTGTAAGCGGCGTTATGAAAGATGAATGCAGTGAAATTCTCACTTCGTTTTTTAAAGAATTACGTAACAGGAAATAATTCTCACATCTTGTGGGAATAATATAATAAAAATAAACAGGAGGAATCCACAATGAAAGAACTTAAAGGCACAAGAACAGAAGCCAACCTTATGGCTGCTTTTGCAGGTGAATCACAGGCAAGAAACAAATACACATATTATGCAAGCAAAGCAAAGAAAGATGGCTACGAACAAATCGCAGCACTTTTCCTTGAAACTGCTGAAAATGAAAAAGAACACGCAAAAATCTGGTTCAAACTTCTCCACGGCGGTGCAGTTCCCTCAACAATGGAAAACCTTGAAGACGCTGCTGCAGGCGAAAACTACGAATGGACAGATATGTATGCAGGCTTCGCAAAAGAAGCAAAAGAAGAAGGTTTTGATGAAATCGCTGCTCTCTTTGAAATGGTAGCAAAAATCGAAAAAGAACACGAAGAACGCTACCTTAAACTCCTTGCAAACATCAAAGAAGGCATTGTATTCTCAAAAGATGGCGACACAATCTGGAAATGCCGTAACTGCGGACACATCGTTGTGGGCAAAGCTGCTCCCGAACTCTGCCCCGTATGTGCACATCCCAAAGCATACTTTGAAGTTAAAGCTGAAAACTATTAATTAAGCAAAAATAAAACCCTCTGCTCAGGTAACACCGCCTGAACAGAGGGTTTATTTTTATTATTTACACAGTTCTTCTGCAAGAAGTTCAAGTTGTTTTATGTTTTCATCATTCACAGCAGATGTGATTGTAACTGAATTTTCTGCAAAAGTAAGATTCTTGCTGTTTTCAAACATTTTCATCATAAACTTTTTAGCAACAGGTGCCCATGAACCGTTTTCAATAAAAGCAACTGTTCTGTCTTTATATCCGCGTTCTGTAAGTTCATGAATAAACTCTCTCATAAAGGGGAATACATCTCCGTTATAAGTTGTTGTTGCGAGAACGATTTTGCCATATCTGAAGGCATCTTCAACTGCCTCTGCCATATCACATCTTGCAAGGTCATTGACTGCCACTTTGGGGCAACCTTTTTCTTTAAGCTTTTCTTCAAGAATAAGAGCAGCCTTCTTTGTGTTGCCGTAAACAGATGTGTAAGCAATCACCACGCCCTCTGTTTCAACTTTGTATGAAGACCATATGTCGTAAAGGTTAATATAGTAACCGAGGTTTTCTGTAAGTATAGGACCATGAAGAGGACAAATAATTTCAATATCAAGCTTTGATGCTTTATCAAGAAGTTTCTGCACCTGCATACCATATTTACCGACAATACCGATATAATAACGTCTTGCTTCACAAGCCCAGTCTTCTTCAACATCAAGAGCACCGAATTTGCCAAAACCGTCTGCAGAGAAAAGAACTTTATCTGCCATGTCGTAAGTTACAATAACTTCAGGCCAATGCACCATAGGAGCTTCCACAAAACTGAGGTTGTGTTTACCAAGAGAAAGTGTATCCCCTTCCTTCACAATAACCTGTCTGTCTGCAAAATCTGTGCCGAAAAAGTTTTTCATCATAACAAAGGCTCTCTGGCTTGCAACGATTTTTGCTTCAGGATATTTGTCTGCAAAGTTCGCCACGTTTGCAGAGTGGTCAGGCTCCATATGCTGAACAATAAGGTAATCAGGTTTTCTGCCGTTTAAAGCTTCTTCTAAATTAGAAAACCATTCGTCACCAAAAGATGCATCAACTGTATCCATAACTGCAATTTTTTCATCAAGAATCACGTATGAATTGTAAGCCATTCCGTTGGGCACATCATACTGACCTTCAAACAAATCAACCTTGTGGTCGTTGACACCTATATATTTAATATCTTCTGTAATTTTCAATTGAAACACCGCCTTTTTAACTTTCAACACATTATATCATAATCCTTTTATCACTTCAATAATATATTGTTAATTTTAAGACAAAAATAACAGAAGGATTTTTCGCTTAAATTA
>JAZQWT010000160.1:0-8059 GCA_045632485.1 Acutalibacteraceae bacterium | reverse complement strand
GTTTAAGCATGTTCTTAAGCGTAATTTTCATTTACCTGCATTTCCGATTATGTATGTTGCAAATGTTGTTAATATAATTTTAAACAAGTATAATTTTAATGATAACAGTCCTGTTAAACAGGTTGCAAAAGCCAAAGTCCCATTCTTGTTTATCCATGGCGGTGATGATGATTTTGTGCCTACGGAGATGGTAAACGAAGTTTATGATGCCTGTTCTTCTGTTTTTAAAGAACTTCATATTTTTCCGGGCGCAGCTCATGCTGAAAGTTATTATGTATGCCATGACGATTACGTAAAAGTTCTAAAAGCTTTTGTTGATAAAATTGAATTTTAAATAAAAAACACCACTCTTCCTTGCGTAAGTGCAGCGAAGAGTGGTGTTTATTTTTTAGAATGTAAGCATATTAATGAATAAACCGCCTTGAACTGTTCTGTTCTGGAATCCTACCTGATGTGCATCGTGTGTATAATACCAGTCGGTAAAAGGAGCCTTGTCCACTGTGTCATTAAGCATCTTTAGCATTGCTGTGACAATCATATCAGTATATTCTTTGTCATTTGTCAGAATTGTTGACCACATCTGCCAGTCGCTTTTTGTGTAGAGGCTACGGCAATCAAGAGGTAAACCATATTTGTTTACTTTTGATTTGTAGTACTTGACTTCTGTCTCGAAAATATCATCATCGAAAATGTTAAGATTGAAGAGTTTGTCCCACACAAGATTGTATTTGATACTCCATGTGTCTTCTTTATCAAAAGCAAGTTTGTAATGATCTTTGTCAAATGCATCTTTTTTCCACTGCTCAGCATACTGTTTTGCAATAGCAGTGTATTTATCTTCTTTGCCCATCATTCTGAGGAGCATACCCCATGCAGCCATACCCATAATTGCCTTAACTGAAAGATTACAGTTGTGAGCGAGATGGCCGGCAAAGTCGTCTGTGCAAAGCTGATTGCCCGGATTGTATCCGTATTTAACAAGATATTCTGCCCATTTAGTGAGAATATCGAAGTGTTTTTCGGCATATTTTGTGTTTCCTTTTTTCTTACAAAGAGCTGCTACACAAAGAAGCATATTACCGCATTCTTCAACAGGCATCTGACTCTGGAGCCTGAGATGACCACCGTAAATTCCCTGATCGCCGTAAACCTGACCATTAACGATGGGATACTGGCCTGCATCGTGAGGTGCAAATTCATACTGCCACTTGTCAGAATAAGTAAATTTAAAAATCGGATTAAGCATATATTCTACAAGATCGGGATTATAGATAAGGAAAAGCGGAATTGAAGGATATGTAACGTCAACTGTTGCTGCACAACCATTTGAGAAACATTCTTTTGAAACAAAAAGTCCTGTTTCGCCATCCCATGCAAGTTTGTGTGCTGCCACAGCCTGTCTGTATGCAATAGAAATAACTTTTACATATTCAGGGCTGATTTTTTCTGCGTCTGCAATCATCTTGTTGTCAAATTCATCAACTTTGCTCATAATTTCATTATAGTCGTTGATTGCAAGAGTGAGTACATCGTCAAAGTCTTCTCTGTCTTTTGTCCAGTAACCTTTCACTCTTTGCCCAAAGTATTCGAGTGAAAGAATATCGTCGTAACCAAAGCAGAAGAAGCCTCTTGCAGAATCTGATTCTTTATATTCATCGAGTGCATAAATAGCAGGGAAGCTATCCATAACACGCATTTCTTTATATTCTTCAACATCTCTGCCTTTACGATTATCATTAGTAAAGCCCATTTTGCCGTTAGGAGTTGAAAGGCAGACCTTACCCCAGTTGATTCTTGTGTCATCACCGCTTTTTTTGAGCATTTTTTCAGTGCCGCTTGACAAAAATACATAGTTATCGCTTTTGCCGAAAAATACTTTTTCATCGGGTGTGTCTGTGCAAAGCATACCGGATACATCAACATAAACACCAATATCGTGCTTTTTACCATCTGTTATTTTAACATTGTAAGACATATATGAAACAGGTCTTGAGAGTAATTTCAAATCGTCAGGCAACAGAGGTGTTGTAAAGCAGATTTCAAGCTCAGCCACATCATCTTTGAATTTATAAATGGTTTTAAGCGGTGTTATTTCGAGATTTACCTGTTCAATTTTATCAGGTGTACCGAAGAATTTGTTATAAAATGGGTTGTGTTTCTTTTTGCCCATAAAAATTTTTTCTTTTCCGTCGATTTTAAGAATACCGGTAAGGGGATTCTGCATTCCTGTCCAATGACGCGGAAAATCATCATTGAGTTTTTCTGTCATAGACCATACATTAAAATAAGGGTCACATGTAATGAGTGGCACTGCCGGATAATTCTGAATATTTTTGTTCATTTTTCTCAAATCCTTTCGTTTGAAAAAATCCGCAATCACAATTCTGATTGCGGATGTGGTGGACATTAACGGACTCGAACCGCTGACCCTTCGCACGTCAAGCGAATGCTCTACCAGCTGAGCTAAATGTCCGACATATACTGCAAAATAATTATACAATATGGTATTATAAAAAGCAATACTTTTTGTTAATCTCATTTTTACAAAATATTTAAAGAGGACTTGCAAAAGTGATTCCTCTGCCGAATATATTTATTTTAAACAACAAAGTGAGGTTTTTCTATGTTTGCAGAATTATTAAGTTCATTATTGAGTCACGTAATGTTTATTACATTACATCTGAATATTTCAAGTTCATTTCCTCCGCCATTGTCAGCGCAGGATGAAAAGAAATATCTCCGCGAAATGAATAATGGTGATGAAAATGCGAAGATGAAGCTTATTGAGCATAACCTGCGTCTTGTTGCACATATTATCAAAAAATATTACTCAAATTACTGTGATCAGGAGGATTTAATTTCAATCGGTACAATCGGACTGATTAAAGGAATTAATTCATTTGATTGTGAAAAAGGTGCAAGATTAGCGACCTATGCGGCAAGATGTATAGAGAATGAGATTTTAATGTACTTTCGCTCATCTAAAAAGAGCTCACAAGAAGTGTTTATGTCTGAACCTATTGAATCAGATAGTGACGGTGATGCTTTAACTTTAATGGATGTTATCTGTAGTGATGAAAGTCTTATTGATGACATTGATTATAAAATAAAGTGTGAAAAATTATATGTGTTTTTATCGGAACTAAAAGGTAGTCGTGAATATGAAATTCTTGTAAAAAGATATGGCCTTAATGGCGAAAAGCCATTGACACAACGTGAACTCGCAAAGAATATGAAAATATCGCGCTCATATGTTTCAAGACTTGAGAAAAAGGGTATAGATTTATTGAAAGAGAAATTTGAAATAAGTAATTTAAAGGAGTGATATTTTAATGCCGGCAGTGTATCTCAGTCCGTCAACACAAGAATTTAATCAGTATTTTTCGGGTGGCAATGAAGAATATTTTATGAATTTATTGGCTGATATTGTACAGAGAGGCTTGGAAAATAACGGAGTAACTGTTGTGCGGAATAATCCGGACCTACCTTTAGCGGCAGCAATTGAAGAGTCAAATGCTCAAAAATACGATTTGCATCTGGCGTTACATTCAAACGCGTCTCCGCAACAGTTTGCGGGGAAATTGCAGGGGAGTGATATTTACTATTATCCCGGTGGTGCAGAGGCAAAGAATTTTGCAGACATCCTTGCGGATAATCTAAAAGAAATTTATCCTGATCCACGTCTTGTAAATGTAAGAAGCACAACCAAACTAGGCGAATTGCAGTTCACTAAAGCACCTGCAGTGCTTGCTGAAGTTGCTTATCATGATAACCCGAGTGATGAAATGTGGTTGAAAGAAAATCTGAATGAAATTGGAAACAAAATTGTTGAATCTATTATTACGTTTCTAAAAAGATAATAAAATAACGCAATAGATACGTTAGCTTGTATCTATTGCGCAATAAATGAAAGAGAGTTTTTTAGTGAATTATGCTTTGAAGAATATTCCCAAAACAACTGAGAACATTGCTGAAATGATTTCCCAGATGTCATCTGCATCTGCGAAGGTTGTTTCAAAGTAGAAAGATGAATCCTTTTCTTCAGGCGTAAAACGGAAATTATCAATATCAATATCTGCATTAGTGTTTGATGTGAAAACAAACTCAATATTCTGAAGATATTTAATCATATTATTAGGACTTATGATTCCACATTCGTTTGCGTGAAGGTAGAGGCTGTTTAAATCCAGCGTGATTTCGTGCCATTCGCCGTCAGCAGGGATTACAACAGAACTTTCGTGGCTTTCGTTTGCCTCGGGAGAATACCACATAAATGTTTCTCTGTAAAGCCTTAATGAATTGAATGTTACATCACTTTCTCCGTTATTGCGGACAGAAAATACAAGTTTTCCGTAAGAAGACCAGTCTCTTTGCGCATCGGCACAGAAATTCATTTCTTCGCCGTTAAAATATGAAATTGTAGGTTTAAGAGTAAAGTTGCCGTCAGCTTTGGCATTAAGATAGTCTTCTGAATAAGTGAGGGTTGCGTTATCTGTGGTCCAGGAATTATAAAAACCACTAAATGGGTCAATAAGATTAAACCATGTTTTTTCTGTTTCGCAGTCTGTCCAGGGAAGATCAATCCATGTTTTTGTCATATAATTTTTATCTGTTACAAAAGGACCTATGGGAAGTGCATAAAATCCTTGCACTGTTGCGTAAAGGTTTGCACGCATATTTGAAGTGCAGTAAGCATAGCTTGCAGATTTTGGGTCTTTTACAAGGTCACTCCACACCTTAACTGTGTCTGCTGATACAATTTCTGCCTTTGCCTCAGTGTAGATTCCGTTTTCACCGCAAACTGCAAAACCGCGGATTTTTTCGCCGTATACTTTGATACCATCACCGATATTGTTAAAGGTAACATAAACTGCTCCGTCTTTGATTTCAGTGCTTTTAATTGTGGAAACAGTATATGTGTCTCTTTCACCGTAAACAAGACCTTCTGCGGCAAAGAACATTCTGTGTCCTACAGATTCTTTTGAAGCGGGATGAATAACGCCTACGGCTGGGAAGTAAGTGAGGGGTAAATCGTGAATAGAAATTACTGCACGTGAATCAGCATTTTTTTGCTGCATATCGGTGTAATAAAGGTTTCTTTCAGGGAGAATTGTGTCTGAACCGTAGTGATAGGGTGCAAGCTGAGTGTAAATAATAGGAAGTTGTTTTCCGTTTTCAAAGCCGAAAAGTTTGCTGTATGATGATTGCATCAGGTCGAATGCTTTGCCGTACATTTCTGCTTCCCAGCTTATATCTGTTTCGCCCTGGTACCACAGCATACCTGTGGGGCGGAAGTTTTTAAGAGGATGAATTTTCTGATTATAGTTTGCAGTAACCGCAGTGTAAACATCCTGACCGTCTTCTCTCCATTTTTCGGCAGACACGTACTGACCTCTGTCTGCAAGGAAGTTAGTAAGAGCTTTATCGCTTTCACAGGTTTCACGGCTGAGCCATGATGCGATTGAAGAGCCGCCTAAAGATGAATTGAGAATACCTACAGGCATATCAAGCTTTTTCATAAGTTGTTCCGCAAAGAAATATGCAACTGCGCTTATATTGTAAACATATTCGTCTTCGCCTGTGACCCATAATGCATCAGTTATATCGTCCTGTGCATCACGGGGCAGGAGAGTGAGAGCAGTTTCATTTTTATATGCAGGGTAACCCGGTACCATTAAAACGCGTAAATTCTTTGAGAGTTTAACTTTATTTTGCCACATCTCTACGCCGGTTAAAGATTGTGAAAGAGGATACATCATATTGCTCTGACCTGAAGCCAGCCACAATTCGCCGAAAACAATGTTTTTCAGTACTCTTATATCTTTACCATTTTCGTAAAGAATGATTATATATTCCGTATATGAACCTTCCGGTGCCATAAATGAAACAGTGAATTTTCCGTCAGCACCTATTGTGCTTTTTCCCGACGCAATAAGCTTCTTCCCATGATACAGTTCAGCTTTTATTTCGTTGCCTGGTTTACCTGTACCTGCAAGAATAGCATCTTTGCTATGCTGGAAAAGCATTGAATCTGCATAAATTTTGTAAAGTTCAGCAGTTGTTCCATCTGCTGCGTAGGCAGTTGATGATACGCTGACTACCATAATAATTGCAAGTAAAATGGAAATAATTCTTTTCATATTTCCACCAACCTTTATTTAAAAAGTGAAAAAGCCATATTGAATAATATTTTAAAAAATTCTAAGATTGTAAGTTTTGCTACCATATTGTCTGTATTCATTTCATCTGTGATATTTCCTGTGCCTTCGATAACATTGCCGTTATAGTCTGATGTGTGAGATGTAAGCCAGGAAATCATACCGTCAGGATATGTAAGAGTAACATCTTCACCAAGAGCATTCTGTGTTGTCATATGGTAAAAAGATTCGTTCTCTGTTGTGAATAAATCATAGTTTACAGCGAACCACGCGTGATGGCTACTTGAAGTTTTCTTGCCGTCAGCATAGCGTACGGTACCGAGTGTTGAAAGTCTGCAATCCTCTGGTACATTAGTAATTGATGAAAGTTTCTGCCATGTAGGAGTAACACCTACATAATAGCTTACAAGAGGGTCAAGCTTGCTTGATGTAATCCACACAGGCATATCCTTGATATATGTAAGAGCTTCTTCGTCAGGCGACCATGCGGGACAGATAGGAAATGCTGCTGCAAACATTTCAGGGTAAGCAATAGCCATTTTAAGCGTCATTTTACCGCCCATTGAATAACCGCCTACATAGATTCTGCTCAAATCAATATTTTTCTTGTTTTTTGCAATAAAATCGTCAATAGCGCTTCTCAGAGGCTCAATTGTTTCATTTGTCCAGCAAACACCCATTTCTTCTCTTGAGCGCGCAACCATAATAAAAGCACCGCCTGCAGGAGAAAAACGTGACTGGAATTCATCACTTGCCCAGAAACCAATCTGACTTTTTTCAAGGGGTTTACCTTCGTATGCACCATCAGATAAACCGTGGAGCCATATTACGAGAGGATATTTTGCATTGTCATTAGCTTTAACAGGTGAATAGTAACGGTAGTCGATTGAAAATCTTCCTACAACAGGGCCTTCACCCATCTGGAATTCACTGTTGATTGCTTCGAGTCCGTCATTTACGGAAACTGCACTTGCACTTACAGGTATCATGAAAAGACAAGCAAAAGTAAGAAGTAATGCGATAAATTTTTTCATTTGTAGCACCTCATTTTTAAATTTTTGTATTTAAAATTACATTTTAAAACTGTCGTTATATCTTCTTACCCATTTAAGCACAGCCTTTTGGTTGTACTTCTGAGGCATTGTTGCAGTTGCGGTAATAGCTTTTGCAAGATTGCCGATCAGGAAAGAAGCTTTTTTGATAATTTTTGTGTTGTGCATAAGTGCAACAGCTTTTTGCTTGAGAACTTCCATCGGAACGTGATCGAAAATTGACCAGATACTGTTTGTATCTGCTGTGATAGTCATATCGTCTTCGTTGAGTATACCTGTTGAAAGAAGATAGTCAATGTCATCGCCGCTCATATGAGCCATCATCATTTTGATACAGGCCATAGGAGCAAGACCGTTTCCGAGTTCTTTATAGAAATTACGCTGATATGCCCAAAGAGATTCTGCAGTGTAAGCCATATCGGTATCTTTTATAATTGCATCTGCAAGTATTTTTGACGCTTTCAATGTGTTTGCAATACCCGAACCGATAATAGGTACTGTCATAAATGCACTGTCACCGATTGCGGCATATCCGTCAGCAACAAGTATTCCGAGCGGTTGTCTCACCGGAATATTCACAAACTGTCCGCCACGTAATTTTTCAGTGCCGAGAGAGGGGTTGTCTTTACGCAGGACAGAAATGGTTCTTTCAACTTCTGCCATATCAAATTTCTGAAAACGTCCTATAAGCACATCTGTCCATTCTTCTTCAGTAGCAACCCATGAAATACCTTTTTTATCTTCGGGAAGCAGAAGAACTTTATATTTATCACGGTCGCAGACCTCGGCAGTTTTGTTAAAAAAAGCTCTGTAAACATAAAACTGTTCGTAAGGTCCTACCTCTCTCTG
>JAZQWT010000159.1:0-17275 GCA_045632485.1 Acutalibacteraceae bacterium | reverse complement strand
GATTATTCCTATCTTTTTATGCGGAGAAAAATTTGAAAAAGGCAAAGAAATCGAAAATGTCAGTATTCTCGATATTGCCCCCACTATCACAAAGCTTCTCAACTTAGCCCCCGATGAAGAATGGGAAGGCAAAGCACTTGTATAAAATAAATTAATTGATAAAAACATTTTTTATGTAAAGTAAAAGGCTGAAAGGAAGTTATATTGAATGTTTAGTGAACAGATTTCGGTAAAATCTTTTGGCGAAATATATCCGGGAAAAGGTTCCAATACAAGAACGCCCTATGAACATCAGAGAAAGGCTATGGAGCATCTTGACCTGATGAATAAATCAGAATCGTACAGCACTCTTGTTGTTCTTCCTACAGGCGGCGGAAAAACATATACAGCTTCATCATGGCTTTTGAAAAATGCAATTGATAAGGGTAAAAAGATACTTTGGATTGCACACAGGCAGATGTTGTTGGAACAGGCTGCCGAATCATTTCAGAAATATGCTTACGCGGAAGTTGTTCCCCATATTTCATCTTTTGTTTTCCGTGTTATTTCAGGCTCTGCAAGCCACGACAGAACGAGCGATATAAAACCGAAAGACAATCTGCTTATTGTCAGCAAAGACAGTATCGGCAGAAACCTTAACCGTCTTGATAATTGGCTTAAAGGTGAAGACGAGCTTTATCTTATCGTTGATGAGGCTCATCATTCCACAGCCAAAACTTACCGTAAAGTAATTGAATATGTAAAATCAAAAGTTTCCCGCGTTAAGCTTATAGGACTTACTGCAACACCTTTCCGTACAGCTGAAACTGAACAGGGACTTCTTGCGAAAATCTATACAGACGGAATCAGAAACGGAAAAGTTGTTCACAATGATATCGGCATTGCGTATCAGATCGGGCTTAAAGAGCTTATCAACAGACAAATTCTTTCTAATCCCACCTTTGAAAGCTGTTATACTGAAGAAAAATTCGGTGATTCTCTTGGTGTTGATGCCTGGAAAAGTATTCAGAATTTTGATTCTATTCCCGATGATATTGCAGAACAGATGGCAAAAAACGCAGAAAGAAACAAGCTTATTGTGGAGCGTTACCGCAAAAATCAGGATAAATACGGTCAGACAATAGTTTTTGTCGTTAATGTAATGCACGCGATTCAGCTTACGGCATTGTTTAAAAAAGCTGGTATAAAGGCAGACTATATTGTTTCATCAATCAAGGATTCTGTTACGGGAGTAACTATCAGCAGTCAGGAAAATGAACAGAAAATTGCTGACTACCGTGAGGGTAGACTTCAGGTTCTTATCAATGTTAATATTCTTACAGAAGGCAGTGACCTTCCTCAGACAAAAACAATATTCCTTGCCCGTCCCACAGTTTCGACTATATTAATGACTCAGATGATAGGACGTGCCCTCAGAGGTACGAAAGCGGGCGGTACGGCAGAGGCGTATATCGTTTCGTTTATCGACCATTGGAATGAGCATATTGCGTGGGTTAATCCTGAGAGTATTTTTGGCGGAAGTAACGAATTTGTTGATAATACCGTTGACCGACTCAAAAGAGATCTGCAGGCTATCGCAATATCAAAAATTGAGGAATTTGCTTCAATTCTTGATGACAGCATTGATACTTCTGAAATTGAAAAGGTTCCCTTTATTCAAAGAATTCCTCTGGGAATGTATGCTTTTACATACCTTGAAAAAGACGGAATGGATTTGTCTCATCAGGTAATGGTTTATGACAGCACGGCTGATGCATACAAAAAACTTATGGAGTCTCTTCCCTCACTGTTTGAAACATTTAATGTAACTGAAGAATATCCTGATGATGTTGTTCTTGAGGAAATGGAATCAATCTGCAGAGATTCTTTCTTCTGCGGAGAGATGATTCCTGCATATGAAAGAAGAGATGTAATTAACATTCTGAAATATTATGCTCAATATGAAACTGTTCCTCAGTTCTATACTTTTGAAGATGTAGACAGAAACAAGCTTGATGTGTCAAAAATTGCTCAGCACATCTGGGATGAAGATATGGGTGAGCGTAAAAAAGCAGAATACATAGATTCTGTTTGGGAATCAAATGATGATAATTTGCTTCGTTTGTTCTTTGGACGTAAATTGTATTTTTTACGTCAGCTCGATATAGAATGCATGAAAATTTCTCACCCTGATATTTATGATGAAGAAGGACCTGATGTAAGATTCGGCACAAGAGAATTAGAAGAGTTACCCTTGAGTGAAATCGGAAAATACAAACCTGAACTGGAAAAAGAACTGCGTAATCAAGCTTTTGAAAAATCGAGAAATGAACAAGGTGAATACTGCTGTGCCATCTGCGGTATGAAAAACAAATCTAAAGTGTGGTTTCAGGTTGACCATATAATCCCTATGAATAGCGGTGGAAAGAGTGTGTCTGAAAATCTGCAGATTCTTTGCCGTCAGTGCAACGGCATAAAAGGTGACAAGTGATGGATGAATTGTATTATTCGGCACTTGATTTGGCGATTTTGGTAAGTGTACGTGAACTGAGTGAAAGAAAAATTATAAAATTTCTTGAAGATGTCTGGGAAAAAGACAACGATTATCTTGCTCCTCAGTACAGAGATGATTTTCGGAAACTTGTTCTTGATACATACTACTGGACACATTATTTCTACAATAAAACTGCAATAGATGCTGAATTTCCGTCAGTTCAGAAAGATATTCTTGATATTGGAAATGCCGTTGAAAAAGACAATTATATAACTGATTTTTCAGGTCTTGATTTATTCTTCAAAAATTTAAGAATCAGAATTGTTGCAGATGGTTCAAAAGATTATGTAAGAATCAAGCTCAGAACTTTATTGAAAGAATACGGTTATAAGCGACGTTCAAAATTATTGGTTGATTATATCGGCTATTGTATGGACTTTTTTGAGTTAAAGGCATTTTTGCGTGGCGGAGTTGAATGTAAAATTGAAAATGCAGATATTGATGAAATGATAACGTTTCGTGTTTTTCAGAAAAGTGAATAACGTTTCCTTTGCGGAAAACTTAATTTATGTATTGAAAAAATCCCCATCACTGATGGGGATTTATAATATCAGAATCGGTTTTTGGGAGTAAATCTTACTTTGAAAATGCTTGAGATATGCATAAAAGCAAGACCTAAAAGTCCGCGGAAGTTAAAAGTGCTTTCTCTGTTTTTTTCTCTTCTATATGAGGTTGGGATTTCTATATATTCAACGCCCATACGCAATGGTATCAGAGTATATTCAGATAAATTTGCGTTTGTCTTTTTGTATAATTCAAGAGGATATATCTGAAAAATTGAAAAAATATCAGTTGCTTTTACGCCGAAAACGAGAGCGGCAAATCTGTTTACTGCCTTGCTTCCCAGAGAGCGTATAAAAGATGCATTTTCCACAACAGAATCCTTGTGCCATTTTGAACCGCATACAACGGCTGAAGGCTTTGCTTTTGCTATTGGCACAAGATCTTCAATTGTTTTCGGATCCATTTCTCCGTCTGAAACAAGAATTATGAAATGAGAGCTTTTTACAAGGTGAGGAATTTCCGCAAAAGCCGTATCATACGTTGCTGTTTTCTGAATCACAATTTCCATTTTATCGCAACGTGATTCTTCCATAATTTGTTTTGCAACTTCCGCACCGGGACAGGTATGAGATTTTAAAAATAAAATTATTCTGGATATATCATCATATGCACCTGATTTTAAAACACCTTCAACAGTACGTTTCAATGTATCTGTTTCATTTGATGCAGGGATGATAACGGTAAGAGATTCAAACATCTCTGTCGGCCTCCTGAAATAAAACTTGAATAAAACAAAAAAATTATATCATTGCATGGTAATTAAGTCAAGTTGACAACGTACAAATTAAATGTTATCATCATAGAGAAAGCGAATGCAGGGGAGGGAAGGTCAGTGAAGAAAAATGTTTATTTTGTTCAGGCTGATATAACAGTAGATGTAAAGGGAAAAAGTGCATATCTGCCATATACTGCAGGTGTTCTTGTGGCATCGGCTTTTGACAGCCAAATTGTAAAAGAAAATTGCCGTTTTAAAGAATTTATATTCTATCGTGAAAGTATAAATGATGTTCTTTCCCGCCTTGATACGCCTTCTTTTATGGGCTTTTCCTGCTATAGTTGGAATACGGAATATAATAAAACTCTCGCAAAGGAAGTAAAAGAAAAATTCCCTCAGTGCCTTGTTGTTTTCGGCGGTCACGATGTACCGGATGATTTTGATATGTTGGAAGAAAATAATTTCATAGATGTTCTCTGCCACGGCGAGGGCGAGGAAACAATCAGAAATCTTCTTGAAGCATATGCTCAGAATAAATCTTTTGAAGATGTGGCAAATATTTCTTTCAGAACGCCATCAGGGCAATACATAAGAACAGCCACAGTTGCACAGACAAGGCTTGATTATCCGTCGCCTTATCTTGAAGGATGGTTTGACGATATTATCAGAAACTATCCCGATACTTCATTCAACGCTATTCTCGAAACGAGTCGCGGATGTAATTACCGCTGTGCCTATTGCGATTGGGCTGACGCGAAAACAAAAGTCAGATTTGCTCCTTTTGACAGGCTTGTAAAAGAGATAAAGTGGATGAGTGACCATAAGATAGTATTTTTATGGGGAACTGATGCTAATTTCGGTGTAAATGACCGCGACCTTGAAATAGTAGATGAAATTGTAAGAATCAAGAACGAAACAGGTTACCCTGAAAGAATGCGTTGCAACTATGCAAAAAATAACTTTGAAAATGTTTTTGCAATCGTAAAGAAATTAAAAGACTGTAATCTCGACAGAATCGGAGCAACTCTTTCTTTCCAGAGTCTTACTCCTGAAGTCCTTAAAAATATCGGAAGAGCAAACGAGTCTTTTGACTTTTATAAAGAGTTACTTGCTGCATATCATAAGGAAAATATGCGGTGTTATTCTGAACTTATTCTCGGTATGCCGGGAGAAACATACGAAAGCTTTGCAAAGGGTATTGCAACGCTTTTTGAAATCGGACAGCATTATGTTTTTGAAACTTATCCCTGCATAGTCCTGCCCAATGCCAGAATGCACGAAAAAAGTTATATGGAAAAGCACGGCATAAAAACTGTCCGTCAGGAAATGTTACGTGACCACGCAAGTGTGGATTCCTTTGATATTCCCGAGTATAACAATATTATAATCGAAACAAACACTATGAGCAGAGAAATGTGGATTCGCACAGTTGTTTTTTCTGCCATAGCCAAAATGATGCACGGAAACGGTTTTATCAGAGCCTTTGCGATATATCTTCACTATGAAATGGGTATAGGATACGATAAATTTTATGATGAGGTTCTGAATTATCTTGAAGAAAATAAAAATCTGTACGTGTCAGAATTGTATTTTGAAATAAAAAATAAGACGGAGGATATTTCTTTAGGTAAGAAGAACAAGAAGCTTGTATTCAGCCCCAGCGGAGATATTAACTGGACTGACTGTGAGTATATGTCACTGGATGCTCTGGCACATTTTGATTTGTTTTTTGAAGAGATGTCACCTTTCTTGAAGCGTTTCGGAATCCCTGAAGATATTTATGAAGACCTGATGTTATATCAGAAAGCAATTTTAAGAAGACCGTGTGACAGACAGCACACAATACAGCTTAAATATGACCTTCATAATTATTTTGAAAAGATTTATGTGAATGATTATCAGCCTCTTGAGAAAAGAGAGCATAAGCTTCAGCTTACAGATACCCAAGTGCATGATAACTGGCCTGATTTCGGCAGGTTTGTTGTGTGGTATGGTAAAATGGGCTGGTCTTCATATAAAGACGAAATAAGAGAAATAACTGAATAACTGCAATTTCTGAAAAAACACACCGTTGAGCGATTGCGTTAACTGTGTGTTTTTGGATTTTGCGTTTTGTCATAGATGTGAAATTCAGATAATATCGGCAGGCAGATTGTATATTTGCTTCTGTCTGCTTTTAAAAAATACTGAAAATGGAGGTTATATTATGCTCGGTTTATTCAGATTTTTATTCAGATTTATTGTGTCAATCTCAATAACCGTGGCTTCAATTTTTTCGCCTGCGGTTATTGCGCCGCCAAGCGAGGGTCTTGACTTTGATGTACTCAAGTATCCGACAGAGGCAGTGAAAACTCTTGAAGAATGGGAGATTACAGAAGAAGAACTTACTTCACGTGCAGACGACGGCAAACCGCTTTATGAAAGTGCACAGGGTTACGACGATGTAAACGGTATTGTTATTTCTCCTTACTATACCGCAAAAATCAGTAACAAGGACATTCCTGTTTATGCTTCAACTGTTTTCATTGGTGAAACACAATCAGGTGCACTTCACTCTTTCTCTGAGGTTTATCTTGAAGAGGGAGAAGATTTCTCATTTAACATTGAACTTTATTCAGAAGATTTCAACATTAAAAACGCAATTTGTCTCCCTGAAAAACTTGGTGTTGAAGCAAAATGTAAAAAAGGTGTTATGACTGCAACAATCAATGATTTCGGCATTTATACATTCCTCTTCAACTCTGCTTCTCAGGAATGCTCTTACACACTTTTTGTAAAAGAAAAAGTTGATGAGGATGCAGAAATCGCAATGTACAAAGAAATGTACGGTGAAGCAAATGTATTAGTTGTGGACAGCGGTCTTGTAAAAATTCCTTTTGCTCATTTCAGCGAAGAAAATTATGTTGTTTATCTCAGACAAGGTGCATATGTACTTGCTGAACATGTATACGACATTATGAGCGAAGCAGACGAAAATAACTGTATTGAAGAAGGTGCGCAGGGCGATAACGCATTAGGTCTCACAAGACATCCGTTTGTGAATTTCTATAAGTGTGATAATATAAAATTCGTGGGCAGAGGCGTACTCGATTTATCTCACCTTGACAGAAGAGAGCGCAGAGGTCTTGTTTTCACAAACTGCAAAAACATTGAGATTGAGGGAATTAAAATTGTGAATTCGCCTGAATGGTCGTTTATTATGTACTGTTGCGATAATTTCTCAATCAAAGATGTTGATATTTTCGGCTACAGACAGAATGCGGATGCTTTTGCAATCTGCAACTCTTCAAACGGTAAGATTGAAAGATGCTTTGCAAGAACAGGTGATGACCTTTTCGATGTTAAGGCTCTTGGTGCACCTGACGGATATCACAGTGAAAATATTACATTTTCAGATTGTGTTGCGTGGGGTGGTAAAGCAAGATGCTACGGCATCCACGGTGAAGTAAACAGACTTATCAGAAACATCACTTTCAAAGACAGTGCGGTTATCTGCCGTGATGCTACGTGGAACAACAATCGTATTGCATCTCTTGCGGTTATAATCGAACTTGCAGAGGGAAGCATCGACGGTGTGACTTTTGATAATATTGAAATTTTCCGTGATGACGGACGTGCGATGGCCTGTGTTGTGTTTACGGAAGAAATCGGTGATATGGATACCGTGCCGATTAACAATTTTACTGCCGACAACATTGTGTTCAAAAACATTACTTACAACGCAGCGATGAAATCGAAATTCTCTGCAGCCAACGAAACAAATACAATGAATGTAACGGTAGAAAATGTAAACTTCAGAAATTTCACATCAGCAAAAAACAGCAAACTGATGTTTGAACAAGATAAATTCGCAAATGTGACATATAAATAAATCACAGGCGAGAGTCTTCGCTGAGTTCCTGTAAGTATTTTGTTTTATGGGAGCTCAGCGTTTTTTGCAGAATTACGGTCGGGTTTGGGAAGTGCCTGATCATGAAGTATTGTATATTATCTGAGATTATGATATAATCGGAAAAATAAAATTTTTGTAAGGAGTTTTTTTATGAAATCATCTGCAGAAATTAAAAATAAAGAAAACAAACAACTGAATAAACTGAAAAAAGTTCAGTTAAAAGGTAATTCGGGAAAATACTTTTTTATACTTATTTTACTTATTGCCATTGTCAATATTATTGACGAGGTTACAAGTAACCTGACTGTTACGGTGCAATCGTCATTTATTACTGAGTTTTTTGTAAATAACCCGTTTATGGGTAAATATTATACATATGAAGACGGCCTTGCATTCCATTCGGGAATAGGTGTTTTCACTTATGTTTTCGGTCTGTTTACGCCGTTTTATAAAGCACTCGCAGATAAATGGGGCAGAAAGCCTCTTTTCGCAATCTCAACACTTGGTATGGCAACAGGACTTATGGTTATTAACTTATCCTCAAGCTACATAATGTTCCTTGTAGGCTTTGCGATTATCAGCTTTTTTATGGGACACGATATTCAGATTATTTATATCCTTGAAGAAGCACCCGATAAGCATCGTGCAAAAATCTACAGTTTTCTTAAAAGCTTCGGTATTTTAGGCGTTATTCTTATTCCTGCTTTACGCGATATGCTTATGGGTAACGACCCTACAAAGTGGAGAGAAATTTTCCTTGTGCCTGCACTTATCGGTTTTGTCGCTGTTTTACTTGTTGTTCTTTTTGCAAAGGATACAAAGGTTTTTATAAACGACAGAATTGAATATCTTTCCCGTCCTTATGAAGAAAGGGAAGCTGAGAAACAGATTAAAAAACAGAAAAAAGAAGCACAGAGAAATCAGTCAGGTGTTTTCAATGGTGTGAAATATATTTTCGCAAACAAAGATACAAAAATGCTTATTATTTCTCATATTATTTTCGACTCCGCTATGCCGGCCATTGCATTGTATTTTGAGTCTTCGATGCACCGAGCAGGTATGAGTACATCAGAAATCACAAAAGCATTATTTATGGTGCCTGTGATTTATGCCACAATTACTTTCCTTTCAGGCTTTATAGCCGACAAAGCAGGCAGAAAGGTTACTGTTAATTTGTTTTCTTCAACCTGCGTTATAGGGTACTGTTTGTTTGTGGCAGGAATTCTTCTCGGCTGGAATCCTTACCTTATAGGTGCTTTTGCAGGGCTTTACCAGGGTTCATACTGGATTGGCAGAGATTATATGAATGTTATGATGACAGAGAAAGTCCCCACAGACATCCGCGCATCAGTTGTGGGTGCAGAAGGGCTTCTGGTTATTATCGGTCTTGTTGTAGGCTACGGTGCTATAATTGCGGGTATGACAGTTATGCCTATCTGGTGGGCTTGTCTTGCAATTTCAATTCCTGCAGTAAGCGTGGCAGCAATAATGTTTGCTCTTAAAGTCAAAGAAACAAAAGGCGCAAATCTTGATGAGGTTGAATGATAAATTATAAATTTTTTCAGGGGGGAATTCAGTGACGAAAACTTTTTCGAAAAAAGATATTATTATTTTTGTTCTGATGGGTCTTACGGCAACCGGAATTACAGTTTCAGGTTTTTATTTCAAGCAGAATTTTATTAATATATTGCCTTTGTATATTTCCCTTGTAATCGGTATGCTTCAATCAAAGGTAAACCGTTACAGCTGTCTTTTAGGTAGTATGAATTCCATCCTTTACGGAGTGGTATATTTTTACTTTAACCTTTACGCGTCGGCACTTTCGGCTGTGCTGTTTTCCTTTCCCATACAGATGATTACTTTTATCCGCTGGAATAAAAACAAACGAGGAAATTCAACGAAGCTTAATAAACTCACCTTAAAACAAAAACTGCTTATGCTTGTAGGATATGTTGTGCTTCTGTTTCTTATGTGGTGGCTTCTGCCTCTCTTAGGTGCAGAGTATGTATTCCTCGACAGTGTATCAAATCTTTTAGGAATAATAATTTATTTCCTTACGATGTTTGCTTTTGTGGAATATACATCCTGTATGCTTGTAAACGGTCTTATCACAATAGTTCTGTATATTACAATGCTGAAAAGTTCACCCGATATTCTGCCACATCTTATTTTTGCAGTTTATTCATTTGTCTGTATTTCCTTTGCTTTTTTTGAAGCGCGAAAACTTTATAAATCACAACAGAAAGAAGAAAACAAAGCATAAAAAATCCTCTGTATCTCACGATACAGAGGAACTTTTTATTATTTATTCTTTTTCTTGGGAGCTTTGATTTTTATAAGTTTCTTGTTAAGGTCGAGGAGCTCTTCTTTGGTGAACTTAATATTCATCATACCGCCTGCAAGAGTAAGAAGACGCAGTGCTGTAAAACCGCCCATCATGCTCATCATTTCAGGACCGATTTCAAAGCCCATTGCTTTGATTTTCTTATCTTTCTTTTTCTTCTTTTTGCTGTCACTGTTATTGGCGTTACCAAGAATCTTTTTAACAAGCTTGAGGCAGATAAGTTTACCGCGCAGTGTAGAAAGAACGTCGCTCATTTTTGAGTTGAGTGAAAGGTAACCATCTTTCATTTCGATATCAAACCAGTTGATAATTGCACCCTGTTCAACAAGTCTGTATTCCTCATTGAATGTGTCAACCTTACGGATAACGCTTTCGTCCATGCATTCACCTGCAACTGCAGTAAGTGTTGTTTCACCCTTGTTTTCAACTTCGAAACGGAAGAAATGGTCTTCTGCAGTTTTCTTGCCGAGAGAAACACCGTTTGCGAAAAGTTCAACCTCGGGAAGGTTTGAATAAACCGTAACCTTTGCTACATCTTCAACGCGGTCGATATATCTCTTTGATGTAATGTGAACGAAAGGTTCGTCTGAAAGCCATGCTTTGTAAGCGTAGAAAGAGTCTTTCTTGTATTTACGGTCAAATGTGATAAGACCTTTGTGGTTCTGACCGTTTTCGCCACCCTCGCAACGTGCATCAGCACCGAAGTCGAACATGTTCCATACATGAGTTGCCCAGAGATATTTTCGTGTAAAGAACTGCTTGATAAGTTCTTCGTGATAATATGCCTGATATTCTTCGGTATAGTCGCCCTGCATAGGTTCGGATGTGTGCCAGTTAAGAGCCTCACAGCCGTATTCTGAACAGCCGATGGGAATATTGGGGTGCATTGCGTGGAATTTATCAAACCAGGGACCGTTCATGGTTGTGTCGCCGCCGTACCAGCCGAAGTAGTGGTTGTAAGAAACAACATCAGGAATCTGAAGATACGGGTCAGTCATTTTACACATTGAAACAGCCGCAATAGTTGTAAGTCTTGTTTTGTCCATTTCATGGCAAAGGTCGTTAAGAATGTTGTGGTTTTCGATAAGGTCGCTGTCTGCACCGCCGATGCCGATTTCGTTTGAAAGTCCCCATACAACGATTGAGGGATGGTTATAGTTCTGTGAAACAAGTTCTTTCATCTGCGAAATTGTGTTTTCACGTCCTGTTGCCATATGCTTTGAAATATAGGGGATTTCAGCCCAGATAACAAGACCTTTCTTGTCGCACAAATCGTAGAAATACTGGTCGTGCTGATAGTGAGCAAGTCTGATTGTAGTTGCACCAACCTCGCAGATAAGCTCAATATCTTCTTCGTGATGCTCAGGAAGAAGTGCGTTACCGATACCCCATCTGTCCTGATGACGTGAAACACCGCGAAGGGGATATTCTTCTCCGTTAAGAATAAATCCGTTTTCAGGGTCGATTCTGAAAGTACGGCAACCGAAAGAAGAAGAAACGTTGTCAATAACTTTTCCGTCTTCAAGAAGCTCAGCCTTCATTGTGTAAAGATAGGGGTCTTTTCTGCCGTGCCACAAATGAACATCCTTGATATCAAGATTTACTTTTGTATCAGCAGCTTCAACCTTTGCAATTTCTTCTCCGTCAGCAGAAAGAATTGTATATGCGATAATCTGATTATTTTTTTTATTTGTAAGGTAAGTTTCAACTTCAACTTTTGCATCTTTGCCATTGATTTCGGGAGTGATTTTAATACCGGGTGCTCCGTAATAATCAAGGTCAAAGTGTGAGTTATTAACGCAGATTAAGTTTACATCTCTGTAAAGACCGCCATAGAAAGTGAAATCAGCCATCTGAGGGTAAACTGTTTCGTTAGCGGCATTGTTTACTGCAACTGCAAGAATGTTTGTGTCTTTAAGTTTTTCTGTGAGATTAACTCTCCATGTTGAGTAACCGCCGTGGTGAGTTGCAAGCTTTTCACCGTTAAGATAAACGTCAGCAGATGAGTTTGCACCTTTTATTTCAAGGTAATACATATCGCTTTCGGGCAAATCTGCTTTGTTTATTTCTTTTGCATAGTAAGCAGTACCGCGGAAATAGTCGTTGCCGCCGTCCTGACCGTCAACTGCATTCCATGTGTGGGGTAGGTTTATGTTTTCCCATCCCTCGGGCATAGCTGATGGAATTTTGACTTCGTCTTTAGTGAAAAACCAGTTTTTATTGATGTTGATAATGTTTCTCATTTATTTTACCTCGTGTAGTTTTGTATAAATTATTCTGCTGAATTTCTTGCCTTTAATTCAGTGTTCATTTTTTCAAGAGTTTTCTTGTCGAGATTGTAGATGAATGCAAGGCCTACAAACATAAGCACTGCACTGAACAGGTAAAGACCTGCAACAAGCCAGCACATATTTGCAGCTGTCTGTGCACTCTGAGCCTCTGTACCAAGCTCTGAAACGTAGCCTAAAGCACCCATAATAAGGAGTACTATTGAGGGACCAACGCCCTGTGCGAGTTTACGGAAGAATGAGTGGAGTGAATAAACTGTACCTTCTTCGCGTTTACCTGTTTTCCATTCGTTGTAATCGATAGCGTCAGCCATAAGAGCCCAGGATACGCAAGTGTAAATGCCCATACCGATACCGAAGATTGAAAGTGCGGCAACATAGATAACAAGTGCGATTGTTTTGTTTTCAAGAAGCGGGAAAACAAACATAAGTAAACCGCCGAGCACTGAAATAAGAGCACCTGCAGATGCAGCTTCTTTTTTGCCGAATTTAGCAACAATTTTCTTAATGAAAGGCATAAACAAAAGCATGGGAGCAAAGCCGATTACTGAAACAAGGCCTGAAAGACTTGCCTGTCCGAAGTAAATTGCAAACATAATTGATGTTGCTGTTGTTGCTGATTGCATACCGAGGAACATAGCCATTGCAGCGATTGTAGCACCGAGAGCAGCACGGTTTTTCATAAAGTTTGCAAATGCTTTAAGAATGTTGAATTTTTCGCCTTCGTTTACTTTTACGGAGTTGTCGGCAACGCGGATTGTGATTTTTTTAATCATAAACATAAATGCGATAAAGCCAAGCACACCCATAATAAGTGCAGCATAGAAAACGCGGTTACCGAGAAGTGTTTCAACCTGAACACCTGTTTCGGGGTTGATAACGGGGTTACCTTCTGCATCAACTTCCTTATGCCAGATAAGCATAGGAAGAATAACCATAGGAACGATATTACCGAACATTGAACCGATTGAACGCCATGTTGAAAGTTCTGCTCTTTCACCGCTGTCTTCAGTAACAAGTGAAAGCATTGAACCGTAAGGTACGTTTGCAACGGTGTAACAAGCATCCCAGATAATATAACCGCCGATGAAAATAAGTGTTTTGATAGCAAGGCTTGCATTGGGAACGGGGATGAATACAAGAGCACCTGCAACCAAAAGTCCTATTGCACCAACCAGAATGTAAGTTTTGAATTTACCCATTTTGTATTTTCTTGTGTCAGCGTCAATAATTGAGCCGATAATGGGGTCATTGATTGCGTCCCATATCTGCACAATAAGGAGAAGCGCGGAAAGATAACCTGTTTCCAGCATCATAAATGCGAGCCAGAAAGTCTGAACTGTACCTTTGAGGGAGAAACTCATATTACAGCCGAAGTCGCCTGCAGCATAAGCGAGTTTATCCATCATACCAAATTTGCGTTGACCCTTTGAGTCAAGCGTTGCTGTTTTTTTAGCCATATTTTTACCTCTTTCCTTTATTAGAATATTGGGTTGATGTTACTTTAAGTATAAATTAAAACAGTGATTTAATCAAGTGCTTTTCGCGAAAATAAACATTAATATTTTGGTAAGATGCTTTTTGTTGCAAAAGAAATATTAATGTGTTACTATTAAAGAAAAGCAATTCAGGAGGTGTCATATATGTTAAAAATAATAATATCTTACCTTGTGGCAGTGATTCAGGTAGTGCAGATTGTGTCGGCAGGTGCATTTAATCTTCCCCCCGAAGAGAATGGTTTGATTGACGTGACTTTTGATTTTATGAACGGGCAGGAGCCGTATACTTTTGTTGCAAATGAAGGCGATTTGCTCACGGCGCCTGAAAGCCCCGAAAACAGAGGACTTATTTTTAACGGCTGGTACAACGGTAAAGAAAAATGGGATTTTGAAAGAGATACTGTTTCTGCCGACCTGATACTTACCGCGAAATGGAAGTTTTCCGATGATGTTTTCGAAAACGACCCTGACGCAGGAATAAGGAAAGGAAATTCCGACGTGAGGGTAATGTCATTCAATATTCTTGCAAGCGACTGGAGTAATAAGCCTGCAGTAAAAGGCAGGGATGACAAGCTCCGCGATGTGATTTCAAGGTATCTGCCTGATGTTATAGGTATGCAGGAAGTGAATGCTGAATGGTACGATAGCCTGAAAACGGAATTTATGTCATATAAATTTGTAAATGAGAATAAAATTAAAATTTTCGGTGAGGTCAATTATTCAACTATTGCATATAACACGGAAACAGTCAATCTTATTAAATGGGGGCAGTCGCCTTACATGGTAAACTATAATAAAAATTGCCGTAATTTTATGTGGGCGGTTTTTGAAATGAAGAATGACCCTGAAAAGAAATTTATCGTGACATCAACACACTTCGATTTAACGTCAGACAGACGTGTGCACGAGGCAATCGAAATGGCAGGACTTCTCAGGTTTTTGCTTCATAAATATGATTTGCCGATTTTCTGCACAGGTGACTATAATATGCGTGAAGATACTCCCGAATACTATACTTTCAAGGAACTTACTTCACTTTCAAGCGGAAAATTCTGTGCAAGAGACAGAGGTCTTGTTGCCTCAACCTCACATCTTGGTGACGGCACGGGAAGTGCAGATGATTACACATCAGGTTATTGGCTTCTCGGCACAGTTTCCTACAGACAGAAAGAAATAAATACATATAAGTCAATAGACCATATATTTACAAATTGCCCACAGCAGGTGCTTTATTACGATACGGTTGTGGACGAAACAGCACTTGATGCGTCAGACCATTGCCCGATTTATATTGATATTAAGATGTAAAAAATAACTCTCTCAGTTGCAAATAACTGAGAGAGTTTATTTTTTAAATTATTTCATAAAGCACAAGCTCTGAAGACATTGCAGAAGAAATAAAGGCTTCAATTCCTTTCTGCTTAAGCTCTCTGCCCGGGATTGTGAATGAGCATCTGTCGTTGTCGAAATAAACCTTATAATCTTTTGATACGTCAATACCTTTAAGACGGACAGTTCTGTTTCCTTTTGTTCCGGCAAGAGAGAAAATACCCACAGCACCGCGTGAAAAATCAGGTGCGGAAATCTCAATTACTGCAAAATCGTCTTTTTTCAGATCGGGTGTGTGATGATAAATTTTAGACTCTGAAAGGAAAGGTCTGATGAAACTTTTATAAAGTTCAACGCTGTGCTGAACAAATTCCATCTGCTCGCTGTTAGTTCCTGCACCGGGAGGGGAGATAACGTTCAATGACATATGTCCCAGCATACAGTTTCTCATCTGCAAATCAAATGAGCCGTATGAGTGGCAACCCATACCTGCAAAAAGTCTGTCGACTCTTTCGGGAGGCAGAGCCATTGTCATACCATTAGTAACGATAATTGACACAGGAGCACATTGCCAGTCTGAAACCCAGGAATGATTGAAATTCTTCATCATACCAAGGTCAGTTCTTCCGCCACCGCCTGCACAGTTTTCAAAAATCACATCGGGGAAACGTTTTTTCAGCCTTTCGTACATTGAATAAACTGCATTTATATGACGGATTGAAACACATTCAGGTATACCTGCTTTGTTTTCTCTCATTCCGAAATATTCAGTAAAATCTACGTTGTGGTCAACGCGGAGAAGGTCAAGCTTATATTCTGTTATAATTCTTGCAAGCTCATTTTCTGCCCATTCAGCTACTTCAGGAATTGACATATCAAGGTATTTGTCGCTTTTTTCGCCGAAAGGATTAACCGAAAACCATTCAGGGTGTTCATCGTGGAATTTGCATTGTCTGCCTATTGATTCGATATCAACCCACATTGCAAATTTAAGTCCGTATTCTTTGCAGTAGTTGCGGAGTTCTTCAATGCCGTTGGGGTATCTGTTTTTGTCGGGAACATTTCTGCCGTTAAATTCAGACCAGTTTCCTTCTTCACCGGGCGGACATGCCCAGCCTGCATCGATGATGAAAATTTCACCGCCCATTTCTGCAAACTGACGTATATATTCTTTTGAAGTTTCCACTGTCATATCGTGCTCTGCACCCATACCGCAGCCTACGAGCAAAGCGGAGGGATCAGCCTCTTTTTTATTGAGAACAGATTTTCTTATATGGTCGTGCATTTCGTTTACGGCATCGTCAACATCGCCGAAAACGTTACCTATGTGAACTTCAGGTGAAGTGAAGGTTTCCTTTGGCTTCAGAACGAGCATAGGCTTGTGAGAAATAATTTCAGCTTTATAAGAAAGACGTGTTATGTTGCGGTCGGTCTGCGCGTTATAGTCAACAGTAAAACGGCAACCTCCTGAAAATGCCGTCTGCATAAACCAGATTTTGCCTGTAAGATTGTTTCTGATGAATAACATAGGATGGCGGAATCTGTCGCGGTTAAAACGTGTGTCAACGGACGTAATTTCAGGATTTAAATTTCTCCATACAAATTCGCCCTCACGCCCCCAATTATCATTTGCAAAATAGCCGATTGAATAAAATTCATCAAGCTTTTTTGACTCTGTGAATTTATCGTACTCCATAACTTCCATAGGTCCTGCAATAACGGAAAGTCGGCTTAAATTCAGGTAAGAATCAGAAAGGTTTTCGATTTCAATATACCTTGTGAACATTGATGTTGAATCAAGCAGGGTGTGTACCTTTATCAGAACAGGCTTTATTCTGCTTTTTAAAGTGAGAACAGACTTGATTGTTTCGCTTTTTTCTTCAGTCTCAAAATCAATAAATTCAAGACCGTAGTCAACACTCTGTCCGTCGATTTCAATGTTGAAAGAGTATGGCTCAAGGAAACGTCTTTTATCAATTCTTGCGGAGCATTTTTCAAGGAGATTCAGAGGATAACCTGCCGAATTCCATCCGCATGAAATAAGCCCTCCCTGAAAAAGCATCTCTTCATAAACTGTTTTTGATGTTCTGTAGCAGAATACGGGATTTTCT
>JAZQWT010000158.1:0-6611 GCA_045632485.1 Acutalibacteraceae bacterium | reverse complement strand
AAAACAAAGACGGAAAAGAAGTTTATTCTTCATGGAGTTTTTCGGAATACTATTTTGCAGAGATGCCTGAAAGCATTAGTTTTGATTCGTTCAACCTTATCAGAAAAGGTGAATACACAATTAAAGTGGTGGCAGAAGATGTATGGGGAAATATAAGTGATCCTCTTGTGGCTGAAATATAAGAGAATATTTCGATGAGTGTTGTGCGGTTTTGCCGTGACGGTAATGTGATTTTAAAAGATGTAAATAAATAAAAAATTAAGAGGGAAAGCGATGAGCAAATTTTTAAAACAAATTAAAAAAATTCTTGATAAAACAATTCCCGACAGAAAAGAATTAGTACATCCTGACCATCCCAAGCTTGACTACCTGATGTTACTTGTCCGTAACTTCCTTGTGGGTGTGGCAGCAGTAATGTTTATTTTGTCGTTCTTTTTCGACGATGTTTATCATATTTTCAAAGGTATAGGATACTTCTGCGGTACAGGTGCATATATTTTTGAATTTCTGTTGTTGACAGATTGTTTCAAAACAAAAGTGCCTCACGAAGAAATGTTTATGGTCTATTGCCTTGGTCCTCTTTATCTGATAATGGGACTTGGATACATACTTAAATAACAGGAGAGATTTTTATGAACAAAACAGCAAAAAATGCAGGTGCAGACGAATTAACACCATCAGTACCACAGTATTTTTCATGGATTAATAATACAAACGAAGGTTCAACAGAGGAGCACACTCTTATAAACCTTGATTTCTTCAAATATCTTCAGGATACATACGGAATGCAGATAAAAATTTATGCCTGGGATGCAGGTAACTTTGACGGTGCAAGTGAGGGTTACGGTAATCTTAAAGGTGAAAAATTCTGCAGTCAGTATCCCGAAGAATACACAAATGTTGTAAAAAAGGCAAAAGAAATAGGAATCCGTATGGGCTTATGGGGAAGTCCTGACGGCTACGGTGACACAGAAGAAAGTCAGAAAGAGCGTTTTGATTTCTTCGTTCATCTTTGCCGTGACCACGAGTTTGCACTTTTCAAGCTTGATGGTGTGTGCGGACATCTCCGTCCTGAAAAAGCGGGTGTTTTTGCAGAGATGCTCCGTGAATGCAGAAAATATTCACCCGATTTAATTGTACTTAATCACCGCCTTGAATTCTATGAGGCAGAAAAGCATATAACAACTTACCTTTGGGGAGGAGTTGAAACTTATGTTGATATTCTTTCCTGCAATCATAATACTGCAATGCACAACAGAGCTTTTATGTTCACAAGAGGTCACACAAATAACCTTGAACGTCTTGCAGAAGACCACGGTGTATGCATTTCATCTTCAATAGATTATTTTGAAGATGAACTTATTTATCAGGCTTTTAACCGTTCGCTTATTCTTGCTCCTGAAATTTATGGTAATCCGTGGCTTATGCGCGATGATGAATTGCCAAAGCTTGCAAGGGTATACAATCTGCACGCAAGAAATGCGAAAATTTTAGTAAACGGAAAAATTCTGCCTGAAAGCTACGGTGAAAATGCAGTATCACGCGGAAGCAGTACAAAGCGTTTTATTTCAACAGGTAATAATTCGTGGGAAACAAAGAAAATTGAAATTAAAATCGGTGAAGAAACAGGCATTGAAACCGACGAAAAAGTGGCAGTGAATATCCATCATCCTTATGAAAAGCATTTAGGCTTTTTCAATGTAGGTGACACAGTGGAAATTGAACTTATGCCTTTCCGTGCAACCCTTGTTGAAATTGCAACGGCAGAGGAAGCAGAACTTATGCTTACAAACTGCGAATATGAAATTGTAAAAGAAGATAAAAACGGAACACCTCTGGAAGTAAAATATCTTTCTTCTCAGGGTGGAAAAATCAATATTCTTGTAAACGGTGAAGTGACTCCTTTTGCTGAAATTGAAAAAACAGATATAAAAGAAAAAGCACCTTTGTATCTCGGCAAACTTGAAAATGAAAACATAAGACCTGAAAACGGTGAAACCCTTTACGAATCTGCGATGTATGCAATTACAAATGATGCTCTTGAAAAAAGAAGCATTCTCCGTTCAGGTGAAACGCAGATTCCCGAAGTGCAAAAAGCAAGAGATGCTTTCTTCAATCAGAAGCATTACAAACTCCGCGGTTGCGAAGCAGGTGCAATGTTTGACGGCAAAGATGATACTTTCTTTGATTCACAGTCAAAAACATATCTTGATGAAAGCAGAAGAATCTGTGGCGGTTGCCTGAGAGTTGATTTCAAGGAAGCAATCGATGCAGACAAAGTGGAAATTGAATTTTTCTCAGGTGACTATGCAACACGTGAAGTTGAAACACAGAAAGTACCTCTCATTGCAGAATATTCATCTGACCTTATTGAATGGAAAAGTTCAGACTTTGTGAATATGTCTGTTAAAGATGATGATTTCACATCAGAAATTATAAAATTTACTGCTCACACACTTTATACTCTTCACGGCAAAAAGGTTGTGGCAAGTTATGCTCTCAAGGATAAAATACGCTATCTCCGTATAGAAAAACCTGTAGACAGAATTTATAATATCAGGCTTATAAAAGACGGAAAGGTTATTGAAACAAAAGATGCATTTGCCAACAATATGCAGGCTCATTACAGATATAAAAATGTTTACTGCGAAAAGTGGCAGGAATTTACTCTTCCTGAATATAAGAATGAGTCAAGCCTTGCTGTTGCAGTTGAGGGAGAGCATGGTGAGGAATGCGTTTACTGCGTAGCGGAAGTTGACGGAAAGCTTCTCGGTTTCCCAAGGAGAGCACCTGACTACAAGGCAAATCAATGGGAACATGCAGTTTGCGGTACAGATAAAAACAATACTTTTTTCTTCCCGCTTCCTGAAAATCTCCAGGGCAAGAAAATAAAAGTACACGCAATGTTTACTGAAAGACGCAAGTCTGATGCCGAATGCAATGTGTACATCTGCGAAAAACATTAATTAAGAGAAAGACGGCGAAATTATGGCAGGATTCAAACAGAATAACGAAATTACATATGACGACAAAGAACTGATGGAAGAAAATTCTTTCATCGGTGCTCAAATGGAAAAATCACCCCTTCCTGTTTTTGAAGAGGTGAAGGATAAACTTCCCGTACCTTTGTGGGAAAATCATAAAAGCAGTATTGACTGCTACTGGAAAGCGTGGGAAATTGCTTTTTCAAACCTTCGTCAGCCGAAAGAAGGCACAGGCTTTGTAACAAATTTTATCGATGCGGCTTTCAATGATTGTATTTTTATGTGGGATTCGGCTTTTATGCTGATGTTCGGGAAATATGCAGACAGAATTTTCAAATTCCAGAAAACTTTTGACAACTTCTATTCCCATCAGCACGATGACGGATTTATCTGCCGTCAGATTGAAGAAGAAACAGGCGACGACGTTTTCACAAGACACGACCCGTCATCAACAGGTCCTGAAGTTATGACCTGGTGCGAGTGGGATTATTTCCTGAATTTCGGAGATAAAGAAAGACTTGCCAGAGTATATCCCTGCCTTGTGGCTTATCACCAGTGGATGCAGGAGCATTTCACATGGCGTGACGGTACATATTTTTCTTCAGGTTACGGTTGCGGAATGGATAACTGCCCGAGACTTGATGAAAAATACCATGTCTGCTACAGCCATGGACATATGATCTGGGTTGATGCGTGTATGCAGGAACTTAATGCCTGCAACATTCTTCTCAAAATGTCAGCTGTGCTTGGCAGAGATGAATTCAAAGCTGAACTTACAGAAGAACGCGACAGACTTTATAAAGTTATCAACGAAAAATTGTGGGATGATGAAACAAAGTTTTATTATGACAAATGCAATGACGATACTTTCAATGGCGTAAAGCATATCGGTGCTTTCTGGTCGCTTCTTGCAAAATGTGTGCCTGAAGACAGAAAAGAAGATTTTATCTCTCATCTCAACAATGAAAATGAATTTAAAACTGAACATCGTGTGCCTACACTTTCGAAAGATCATCCTGAATACAGAACCGAAGGTCGCTATTGGTGCGGCTCTGTGTGGGCACCTACAAACTATATGGTTTTAAAAGGTCTTGATGAATACGGAAAATATGATATGGCATATGAAATTGCATGTAATCACCTTGACTGGGTTACAAAAGTGTTTGAAGAAACAGGAACAGTTTTTGAGAATTATGCACCTGAATTGCAGAACGGAAAACCTGAAAAGGGGAACTGGTCAAAAGCTGATTTTGTGGGTTGGACAGGACTTGTGCCGATTTCAATTATGTTTGAATATGTTTTTGGTATCAAGCCCGATGCCGATAAAAACAAAATCACATGGCATATTAATCTTACAGACAAGCACGGTGTTGAAAAATATCCTTTCGGCAAAGATGGTGAACTGACACTTATCTGCGAAAAGAGAAGTTCAGAGGAAGAAAAACCTGTAGTGAACATTAAATCAAATGTGCCTGTAACAGTTGAAATTATCTGGAACAATGAAAAATCAAAAGAAATAATTGATGTCAAGTAATTTATAGTATTAAAAAACGCACCATCTGCTGATGGTGCGTTACTTGTTTACCAGTCGAGTGTTGTCTGAAACGGTGGGTTTTCTTTGGAAAGAAAATAACGTTTTGTTGAAATGTATCTAACTTTATTTTGATTATCGTTATATGCAAAGATCAAGTATTCAAGATTTTGTTCTTCTTCCCATTCATCCATATTTTCATCGTAAGCTCCGAAATACAGACACACCCAATCACCTTTGTTAATTGTTTCATATCCTGTGAAATTATATGCATCTTCTTTTGCTTCTTTATATTCGTAGTCGTTTAAAACCCATTCGGCAAAAATGTCATAATTAGGTGACGACAGTAACTCGTAATTATAATAATATTTTGTTGTTTCTTTAAGGTCATTTGTTTCTTCATCATAAGCAGATGGCGGAATCCCGATAGGGAAAAGGTCAAGGGTGGTAACGGTCTGCAGTGTAAGGTCTTCTCCCGATTCTCCGTCTGTCTGATAATATTTTGCACAGTATTGCTGGTTTTCAAGTTCGCTTTCTACCAAGGAGTCAAACACCATATAATTTTCAGGATTTGTTGTTTCTGATTCTGCATTACTGAAAGCAATTCCGAAAACAGATAATAAGAACGTAGGCAAAAGAAGCGGAAGTATGATAACGGTAATCCATGAACAACAGGTTTCTCGTGCTTTTGATAAAAAGGGAACTTTGCAGACGCACAAAAGAAATATTGAAAGTCCCATAATTATGAGAATGCCTGATTGCATCGTTAAAAACCAGGTGATATGTTTAAGTGTTATTTTCATATATGAAAATGTTTGAAAATCATAAATTACTGCAAAAATCAACCATCCCAGGGAGGTAACTATTCCCGTAACAGAAAAAACTCTGAAAAATATTTTCATAAATTTCTGTTTCTTTGTTACTGTTGTATCTTCCTGCGGCAAATCATTTTTCTCTGCCGTTTCAGAAAGTTTTTCGCAAAGCATTTCAACTGTAATTTCGCCGTCAAGAGAAATGTTTTTCATCTTTTCAATAACTTCAGATTTTGTTCTGATTTCTTCGCTTGTTGTTTCAACAAATCTTGAGATAACATCTTTTATGTTTCCGTTGTCCGAGATAATTTCTTTAATGTCAGAAATTGAAAAACCTGCTTTTCTTAAAAGTGCAATCTGCGAAAGTCTTTCAACATCTTTATCTGAAAATTCTATATTTTTTCTTCCGCTGTAATTTTCTTCAATGCCGGGAGAAACAAGTCCGCTGTCAATATAAAACCTGATGGCGCGGTCAGTCAGTTTTGTCTTTTCAATTACTTCTTTTATTTTCATAAAACTGACCTCCTTTCAGGTTGATTTTAATATTTAACGTAAGGTAAATGTCAAGCGTTTCAGAAAATTAAATTTTAATTATTTCAAAATTCTTTGATTTTAAAATTTTCACAAGGTCTTTTTCGTCTCGGATTCTTTCGTCTGTTTCGATTCCGCCGACGCACGCATTTTTCCCTGAATGAGAATCGGCACCTGAAGTTAAAATGAGTTCAGGATAGCTTTCTGCATATTTTACAGCTTTTTCATTATCTTCGGGGTTGTGGCCTGAATTGTAAATTTCAATTCCGTCAATAAGACTGTGAAGGAAAACTTTCTGAACGGGAATAGAAGCTCTGTTCCTGAAAGGATGAGCCTGAATAATAACTGCGCCCCATTCTTCACGAAGTTCAGACCAGTTTTTAATGTCGTATGCTTTCAGCTCGGGGTGATTGTATAAATCCTGTGGAGTAACTCCGTAGATAAGTATTTCAAGGCCTTTTTCAACCTCTTCTTCAACAGCAAAAATAATGTCAAGACCATATTTTTCAGCGCTTTTCTTACACGCAATATAGTCTTCCTCATAAGCTTTTACAAACTCCTCCCAAGGCAAGTCGGTGTCAATTCCTGTGTTACCCCAATAAAAATGGTTAGTAAGAACACATCCCTGATACCTGCCCTCGTGAAGTGCCTCAGTAAGCTCGTCAGGCATCATATGTGAGCAGTGGCTGCAGGGATGAGTGTGTGTATGCAACTGATATCTGTATTTTTTCATAAAATCACTTCCGTTCATTG
>JAZQWT010000157.1:0-12964 GCA_045632485.1 Acutalibacteraceae bacterium | reverse complement strand
GACGGCTCAACAGAAACCAAAAATGTAACTTATAACTCAGGTTGGACAGACTATATTACATCCAACGAAAACGATTGGGCTAATAAAGTTAAAGACCTTGACTTTGTTAACACAATTCACTGTGTTGGTTTCGGTATGGCTAACGGTTCTGTTACACAGGGTGCTACATCTTCAATGCCCACTCTTGACGGTGTGACTGGCGGTACTTACTACATTCCCTCATCTGCAACAAAACATGTTCTTCAGACAATTGCTACAACCCCTGAAGACTATTACGAGGCAGAAAATGAAGCAGAGCTTGATGCTCTTTACAAATCTCTTGCAACAAAGGTTAAGTTCTCAGGTACATCAGGCAGAACAACTGACCTTATCAGTGAACAGTTCACACTTCAGATGGCATCTTACAGTGGTTCAGGAGACAACACAGCTAACCTTTCAACACCTCCTGCAATCAACGTTCTTTCTTACGAACTTTATCCTATCGGCACAATTGACCCTGAAACAGGTGCAGACCTTACAGGTCAGAGAACAGGTAACTTTGATACAATTGAACAGGTTACTTTCAATACCGACGGTACAGAGGCTTATTCAAATGTAATCGGAGCAGGTCAGAATATTATGACAATAAATGATGACGGCTCCGTAATTATCGCTGCAGCAAACTTCACTTATGAAAAAACTGCAGACGGTGTTGAAACATTCGTATGGGATATCGGTAACATCACAGACCGTGAAGTTGTACTCAACTACTATGTTTACCTTAAAGGTGCTCTTGAGGGTGAACGTCCCGAAGATGTTTACTACACTAACGAAGCTGCTTTCCTTGAATACATTGATATTGAAGGTAAGTATGCTAAGCAGATTTTCCCTGTTCCTGCTATCGCATGGGGTGGTGCTGATACATCAATCCGTTTCTACCTTGTAAACGAAAAAGGTCAGCCCGTTAACCACGCAGGTGAAGTTGTTCCTGATGCTAACAGAATTTACGTTGGCTCAACTGTAGTTGTGCCTCTTAACCTTAATGCTGATGCTACAATTCCTCAGCAGCAGGTAAGAGCAGCCGACCACTTGCCCGAAGGTTTCTTCCTTTACGATATCAACGCAAGCTATTATGTGCAGACTGCAAGTGGTACAGATAATACGATTGTTGGCGGTATCACAATTTCAGAGCCTTCAGAGGACGCATTCAAAACAACAGGCACAGCCCCCAACATCACAACGCAGACAGGTGCACAGACAACGGTTGTTATTTCTCACGAAGAAACTTACTACACATGGTCTTACGTTGCATTCGGTGTGCGTTGGGACCTTGACCTTGAAGAGGCAGACCCTGAACTTCTTCCTGACAAGATTGTTATTGACTATGGTAAACCCATTCAGGTTGATGTTCTCAAAAATGATATTGATACATTCGCAGTAGTTGAAGAAACTCTTGAAGTTATCGGCTTTGTTACTTTCAGTAAAAACATTGACCCCGGCACAATCCAGATTTCAAAGGGTACAGAAACTCTCACAACTTCAAACGGTAACTATCAGATAGTTGACAGAAACACAGTTCAGTTCACTCCCCATAAATTTATGGGCGAAATTGAAAAAGTATTTGTAGTTGTTGAAGTTTCAGGTAATGCGGATAAGGAATATCAGTATCAGGAGCTTGATATTATTCCTGCTTCTGTAATGTATTACGAAACTGATTTCAGCCAGTCAGCCTTTGACTTCTACACAACAGGCTCATCATGGACTGTTGTTACAGACGGCGTTCACGACGGTCCTCAGGACGAAGGTACAATCGGCGGCAATTCATACGGTTACGATTCAACCTATGAAAACGATAACAAGCTTTCAAACGGTTCAAGTATGTTCGTTCACGGACAGGGTGTAAAACTCAACGAAGATACAGTTGATTACACAGAAGCATGCTTCTCATTCACAGGTACAGGCTTTGATATTATCAGCCGTACAGGTGCTGAACAGGGTGCAATCCGTGTAAACATCTACACAGACGCAGCAAAAACACAGCTTGTTAAGGGTGTTACAGTTCTCAATAAGAGTGATACAGCGTGGGAGCTTTATCAGATTCCCGTTATTTCAGTAAACGACCTTGAATACGGCACATACTATGTTGCAATTTATGTAAATGCAGCATATAACAGCACATTCTTCCCCGAACTCAACAGAGGTGACGAATTCTACTTCGATGCAGTCAGAGTTTACGACCCCATTGATGTTTATGGCGATTCAGACGATTCACTTATGGGCTACGAGGCTTACTGTGAAGACGGTGAAGCACATAACACAATCATCGAAGTAAGAGGAAATCTTATCGATTCAGGTACATACAACTCAATGACAGGCTCTACTGAGGGTATCACATTCGTTGACCTTTACTATGGTGACGATTCAACACCCGGTGTTCAGGTTTCAGACTATGCTGATATCGGTCCTAACAACGAGGTTTACCTTGCAAACGGTCAAGCGATAGCCTTTGCAATAAGCGCAGCAAATATCCCCGCTTCTGTTGATATCGGCGCAAAAGCGATTTCGGAAGACGGTACACCGATTCTCAGTGCAAAAATTGTTTCTGACATAGCTGAATATTCAATGGAAAAAACAATTGTAAGCTGCACATCACAGTATATTGACATTCTCCCGTCAGATGCATCAGAAATCGAAGATCTCTTCGAGGGCGGTGTGGCTTATGTTGTTATCACAAATATGGGCGAGGGCTATCTCTCAATTACAGATATCAAGCTCGCATACTCAGGTCCGGTTGCATTAATGGCAAGCTTTATGGTAAATTCACGCACAGTTGATATTGCAACAGCATATCTCTTAGCTCCTGACGAGCCCATTCTTCCTGAACCGGAAGTTCCCGAAGAACCCGAAATCCCTGAAGAACCGGAGATTCCGGAAGAACCTGAAACACCCGAGGTTCCTGCTGAACCTACATTCTTTGAGTTGCTTGCAGATTTCTTCAACAGTCTCTTCAAGGCAATCAGCGATTTCTTTGCAGGTTTGTTTAACTAATTAATTTTTAAACAGTAACAGTGTCACGAGACGCTGTTACTGTACCTAAAGTGTGAAAAGAAGAAGGTATATTAATTGAAAAAGCAGTACACAAAACCTTTATTATCTGCATCAAGCTACCAGTTAGATGCTGCAGCAGCATCCGGTTGTGATTACGATATAAATCATGATGAAAATACCTGCACATTTGAAAACGGACAGTTTTTTAATTTCTTTACTTGTCAGTTCGATATGACGGGTCCCGACGGTGACGGCAACGATGCTCTCTGCTATCATGGTCCCATGCTCACTATGGGAAAAACTTTTATTACGTCATAAAGAGGTATAACAACAGGGCTGCAGTATTGCACCCCTGTTTTCAGTTTTCGGAGTAATATGAAAAGATTTGTTATAGGTGAAATTCCCTTTATATGGAAAGGGAAAAATTTAAAGCTGGGAGAAATGGGAAATATGTCTTATTTTCTTTCAGATGAACAAACTGAAGAGCTGCCATTCGTTTTTGAAGAGACGGAAATGGATATCGAAGCTTTGAAAAAAGCTGAGATTGTTAAAAAAACAGGCGGTTATGAGCTTCTGAAATTTGACGGGAAGCTGTTTCTGATGAATCATTGGGCTACACAACGTTTCGGATATGGTTTTTTCGTTGATGATAGCGATTCGGAAAATGTTCAGAAAATCTATGTTAACCCCGATGCGGAAAAGGATTATCCTGTTTCTGCGGAGAGATTTTTCAGCACAATCGGTCTGCATAGAAAATTACTTGAAAAAAACGCGTTTGTTTTACACGCTTCATTTATAAAATACAAAGGCAAGGCAATTCTGTTCACAGCACCGTCACAGACAGGCAAATCAACTCAGGCGGATTTATGGAACAAATACGAAAATGCACAAATAATAAACGGAGACAGGGTTCTCGTGCGAAAAAAAGGCGACAGCTGGTATGCCTACGGTTATCCTTGTTGTGGCTCATCCAAAATTTGTCTGAATAAAATTTTACCGTTATGTGCAATAGTTGTTTTGCAACAAGGCAGTAACAATACAGTTCATAAAGCTACGGCTTCAGAAAGTATAAAGTCGCTTACAAGCGGAACAGAAGTTTATACATGGAATAACAGTGAGATAATGTCGATTATTTCAATGGCAACTGAAATTTCAAAAGATGTTCCGGTTTTCAAGCTTATATGCCGTGCTGACAAAGAAGCTGTTTCTGTATTAAAATCAGAGTTAAAGGCGATGAAAATATGTTAGTAACAGGTGCTGATTATCTGTTCAGCAAAGCATCAAAAAACAAAGTTCCGCTTGCAGGTACTTTTGAATTAACACCTGTGTGTAATTTCTCCTGTAAAATGTGTTATGTGAGAAAAACACCTGATATAATAAAAAAAGAAGGCAAACGCCTTCTGTCCGCCGACGAGTGGTTGAAGCTCGCAAAAGAATGCCACAAAGCAGGAACACTCTATCTTCTGCTTACAGGCGGTGAACCTTTTGCTTACCCTGAATTTAAAAAACTTTATACAGAACTTCACAAAATGGGTTTCATTCTGTCAATCAATACTAACGGTTCACTTATTGATGAAGAAACTGTTGAATGGTTAAAAAAATATGCCCCGAGCAGAATCAATATAACACTTTACGGTGCTTCTGCAGAAACTTACAGAAAAATTTGCGGAAATGCTGACGGATATGAAAAAGCAGTAAAGGCAATAAACTTGATGAAAGAGGCAGGAATTGCAGTTGTCATAAACGGCAGTATGACGCCTGAAAATTCAGATGATCTTGAAAAAATAGCTGCTTTTGGTAAAGAAACGGGACTTAACACGAGAATCAGTTACTATATGTTTCCGCCGGTACGCAGAAATGCAGAAAACGGCGATTCTCGCCTTACTCCTGAGCAGGCATCGGATTGTTATATGCGCCGTATTGAATGCCAGCTTAATAAAGAACAGCAAGCTAATTTAATCAAAGGCATTCTGAAAAAATCCTGCATTGAAAACTCTGAAACATGGGGCGCTCAGAATGAATTTATGCAGTGCCGTGCAGGAAGAAGTGCGTTCTGGATTTCATGGGAAGGTAGGATGACAGCGTGCGGACTTATGGATTTCCCAACCGTCACTTATCCGTTGGAGACACCGTTTGAAAGTTGTTGGCAAGAACTGACTTTAAAGGTAAGAACAACATCTGTTATGAAAGAATGTTCTGATTGCAACCTACTTGAAATCTGCAGACCCTGTGCTGCAATGCTTTATTCAGAAAGCGGAGATGTAAATAAAAAATCCGAATATCTCTGCAAAATGTCAGAGTGTATTTACGATAAATTATGGGAGAAATATAATGAAACTGAAATATGATTTTATTGTACGCGAAATAGTTGGTGAATATGTTCTTATTCCTATGGGGGAATCAGCATTGAAAATATCGGGCTTTCTCACCACAAATGCAGTAGGTGCCACACTGATGGAAGAACTGAAAGAAAAAAGAACACACGAACAACTTCTCGAAAGAATACTTGAAGATTTTGATGTTGATGAAAAAACGGCAGCAGAAGATATAGAGGAATTTATAATCCTTTTGAAATCCCAGGATTTCATAGAAGATTAAATAATCCGAGAAACAACTATGTTATAAGCATATTCATATATCCCGAAATGATTCGCATTCTGCAAAAGTCGTCTAAACACCTGAGTCATAGCCTCAAAGTGGCGCTGAACGCGTTATTGTTGCGTTTTAATGTAGATTGTTGTCGAAACAGAAAACGCGTTTCAATGCCGTTACACGCGATATAAACAAGTAACCCGTGGATCTCTCCACGGGTTTTTGTGTTGATATTAAGTTTAATCATCAGTCGGTACACCGATGAAATTCATAATGCTATCCACCTTATCTGCGGGGCAGGAGAACCAAGCGAAATTTTTATTAAGGAAGCCGAAAATCATATCATCTTTATGCTGTTTTGCGATGGTGAGAAATGGTTGAAAGTCACCGATTTGTACACAGATGATGCCTTTTCTTGGTTTTCTTCTTGTATCAATACGGGTTTTGCTACCCGCCATTACATCCACTTCTTCGAAGCTTGAATCGTGAACATAAATCTCTCTGAAATGAGCGTTTTTATCGTATTCAGGATTTTCAAGATGCAGATAGTATTTTTCGTTTCCCATAAATGAACGGATAACTTTGTCGTCATAGTCTTTACCTGCACTCCTGCAGAAAAGTTCAAGAATAGGGAACGGCATAGGTGAATCTTCAGGTGACATGATTTCAATTATTTCTAAAATCTCTGTTGCATCAGTGATCATAATAAAACTCCTTTCAGCAATATGTACTTGAAATTAAGTATTCATGAAGCACTGATTACCGAAGAAGATTGGAATCTTGTTCAACAGAAACGCAGAAAGACAGGTGTTAAGCACCCTAAGAAGCACAACCTTGACCATGAGCACCTTCTTACCGGAATTCTTCATTGTCCTGTTTGCGGAGCAGGAATGTACGGAAATGTAAGCCGCAAAAAGAGACCGGACGGAACTTATTACAAAGAATATTTTACATATCAGTGTAAACATAGAAAATTAGTTGATGGTCAACTTTGTACATACAGAAATCAGTGGAAACAATCAGACTTAAACGATGCAGTAGCGGAAATTATAAAGAAACTTGTTCAGAACCCCAAATTTGAAGAAGCTATCTGCAAAAAAATTAATACCAGCATCGACACATCTGAATTAGAAGCCGAAATTGAAGCACTCCGCAAACAGCAACGACAGTGTGTGAAGGAGCCAAAAATAAACTCGGTCAACAAATGGATAATCTCGATATTCTAACCCCTTCTTACGATAAGAAATATGCTGATATGCAAAGAAGGCAGGATGATCTGTATGAAGAAATAGAAAACATAGAAGACAAAATTTTGGAAACAAAAGACCGAATCGATGCTATTGTCAGCGAGAAAATAACAGGCGATAATATTTATAAATATCTCTTGTGTTTTGAACAGTTTTATGATAAATTTAGTGATATAGAGAAAAAGGAATTTCTTCAGAGTTTTGTTGAACGAGTGGAGATTTTTGAAGATAAGCTTCCAAGTGGCAGACTGCTGAAGAGAATCCAATTCAGATTCCCGGTCTTCTATGATGATAAAGAGGTCATAGGTTTGCGTTGGGACAACGATTTGACAGTTGAGACGGTAGCTTTGTTTGTCAAATAAATTAATGATACAAAAAACCCCTGGTATTCGCTGAGTTCCTATAAGGAAGTTTTTGTTTCTCGAACAAAATTCCTTGTATTATTGCCAAAAGCCTCGCAAGGCGCCAGCCTTGCTGCATTTTTGGCTTCAATTCAAGCAATTTTGCATTTCTACGAAACTGCGAAGCACTTTAAAATGCGAAATTGTGAGTACAAGAAAAGGCTAAAAACACCGATAACGCTGTCCCGTATCGTAGTTTTTTAACGCATTATTGTGCCGCAAGTTCACATTTTAAAGAAATACTGCCTTATGGGAGCTCAGCGTTTTTTTGTTCTTTTTTATTTATAGTTTTCAATAACTGCTTTGAGCATCTGGACAGCATTGTCAATTCCGACAGTACCGCTGTTGATTGTAACATCGTAGTTTCTTGCGTCGCCCCAATCCTGCGAGCCGTAGAACTGATTGTGTCTGATTCTCGCTTTATCGGTTTTCTTAACAATATCATTGACGTTGTCTTTATTCACACCGTATTTTTCGACTGCTCTTTCACATCTTTTTTCAAAATCTGCACATATGAAGATGTTAAAGCAGGGGAACTGATTCTTGAGAATGTAATCAGCGCAACGTCCGACTATAACGCATGAGCCTTCAGATGCCAGGTCTCTGATAACTTTTGATTCCGCCTGAAAAACCTGATCTGAAAGTGACTGACCGTAAGTTGACATCATATTGCCGAAAGTATATGTGTTTGTTGCAAGATTGAAAAGAAGACTTGATGTAACCTTCTGTTCTTCTTTTTCGATGAATTCTGCACAGAAGCCTGTTTCTTTTGCTGTTTTATCGATGATTGCTTTGTCATAATAAGGTATGCCCAGCTCCATAGCAAGTTTTTCGCCTATTTCGCGTCCACCGCTACCGAACTCACGGCTTATTGTAATTATAAGATTGTTTTTCATAAGAGTAATCTCCTTTCCCGTTGGATTACAAATATATATTATCACAAACCTTGAAAAATGGCAATAATAATGTTAAAATATAACTCTACAGATATTGTTAAAGGTGATTTTTATGACTTTGAACGAAGCAAAAATACGTGCTGAAGAATTAAGAGATTTTTTGAACTATCACAGTAAAAAATATTATATCGATGACGATCCGCAGATTTCCGACTTTGAGTATGATAAAGCTTTGCGTGAACTCGAAAATATCGAAAATGATTTTCCGTCACTTGTCACGCCTGATTCACCGACACAGCGAGTCGGCGGAATGGCAGATAACCGTTTTGAGGAAGTTCATCATGCGGTACCTATGGAAAGTCTGCAGGATGCATTCAGTTTTGAAGAGCTTGAAAGCTTTGATGAAAAAATCGGCGATAAATCTGTATCATATGTAGTTGAACCTAAAATTGACGGTCTTTCAGTTTCTCTTGAATACCGCGATGGTGTTTTTGTGAGAGGCTCAACACGTGGTGACGGTCAGGTGGGTGAAGATGTTACAGCAAATCTGCGTACAATCAAAACAATCCCTCTTGTTCTCAATGAAAAAATCCCCTTTGTTGAAGTCAGGGGAGAAGTTTATATGCCGAGAGAGGTTTTTCTTTCTCTCGTTGAAAAGCAGGAAATAAACGGTGAAAAGCCATTTAAAAATCCCCGTAATGCTGCTGCAGGTTCATTAAGGCAGAAAAGCTCAAAAATTGCTGCCGAAAGAAATTTAAGTATTTTTGTTTTCAATATTCAGCAGATTGAGGGCAAAGAAATCACATCACATAAGGAGTCTCTTGATTATCTTAAAACATTGGGCTTCAGAACAGTTCCTTTTTATAATGAATACAGCGAATTCAAAGACGTGCTTACTGAAATTGAGCGTATCGGTAATGAGCGCGGAAATCTTCCTTTTGATATTGACGGTGCAGTTATTAAAGTAAATAATTTTGAAAAAAGAAGAGAACTTGGTTCAACTTCAAAATTCCCCAAATGGGCTGTTGCATATAAATACCCCCCTGAAGAAAAGGAAACAACACTTACGGGCGTTGAAATTCAGGTCGGTAGAACAGGTGTGCTCACACCGGTTGCAGTTTTAGAGCCTGTACTTCTTGCCGGTTCAACTGTAGGCAGAGCCACAATGCATAACGAAGATTTTATCCGTGAAAAAGGTATCAGTATCGGTGATACCGTAATAGTACGTAAAGCAGGAGATATCATTCCTGAAATTGTATCAGTTGCAAAGAAAGGTGAAAACTGCGAAGTTTACAGTATGCCACGTATTTGTCCTTCTTGCGGGAGTGCAGTTTCACGCGATGAAGACGAAGCGGCAATCCGTTGCCATAACCCTGAATGCCCGGCACAGCTTCTTCGGAATATTATCCATTTCTGCTCTCGTGATGCTATGGATATCGAGGGTCTCGGCGAAGCCGTTGTTGAAGTGCTCGTAAATGAAAAGTTAATTAAAAACGCAGCAGATATTTATTATTTAAAAGAAGAGCAGATTTTATCTCTTGAAAGATTTGCGGAAAAATCTGCGAAGAATCTTATTGATGCAATAGAAAAATCTAAAGAAAATGACCTTGCAAAGCTTCTTTTTGCTTTTGGTATCAGGCATATCGGTCAGAAAGCAGCAAAGCTTCTTGCTGTGAATTTCGGCACTATGGAGAAGCTTATGTCTGCAACAAAAGAAGAAATTCTTCTTATTGACGGCTTCGGTGAAATTATGGCTGAAAGTGTTGCAGAATTCTTTTCCCTTGAGCCTACAAAGAAAATGATTGAAGAGTTTAAAAACGCAGGAGTTAATATGAACTCTCTGCAGGAAGTTAAAGACAACCGTTTCCAGGGTATGACATTTGTGCTTACAGGCACATTGCCAACATTGTCACGCAATGAAGCAAGTGAAATAATTGAAAAATATTCCGGCAAAACATCTTCTTCCGTTTCAAAGAAAACGACTTACGTTTTAGCAGGTGAAGAAGCAGGCTCAAAGCTTACAAAAGCACAAAGCCTGGGAATCACAATTATAACCGAAGAAGAATTTTTACAGATGACACAGTAAAAGGGGCTTTTATGAAAGTTTCGAATTTCGGCTCTTTAAATAAATTTCTTATATGTAAAATAAAAGCATCAGTAATCTCAGGATTACTGATGCTTGATTTTTATTTGAAAATCAGATATAAAATGCCGTAAATCACAGGCTGATGTGCCATATAAATCCACAGAGTATTTCTGCCTATAAATTCGAGAGGTTTACAGGAAACAAATGAAAGATGCTTAAGCCAATCTTTTTTTTCTGAAAGCCTGAATAAGAAATATCCGCAGAAGAAAAGAAAAATCCAAGGAATAATCGGTATATAATCGGCAGAAGACAATCCATAGGGCGGAAAACCGAGAAAGGCGGTAAAATGGTTTTTGTATAAAAAATACGGTACCTGAAATAACTCAAAACCAAAAAGTGAAATTTCTCTTTTAACAATATTCTTAGTAAGTGCAAAAAGAATTGCCGAAACTGTAAGACCGCACACAGCAGGAATTTTTCTGAAAACTTTATCAAGGGGGATAGTAATGAGCATTGCTGTACCCATAAAACAAAGCACTCCGAAAAGTATTGAACTGTTCGGCATAAATATAAAGGTTACAACACTTATAATAACAGAGCAAATTATTACCGTAATTGCCCTTTTAAGACGCTTTTTGCCTAAATTGAAGCAGTAACCCGAAAGTAAAACAAAGGTCCACAGGGTGCTTTGTTGCCATATTTCGCCTATGTCGTTTTTAAACCATGGTATATCAATTCTGAAAATATATACCAAATCCCATACAGTGTGAAAAATAATCATACTTATGAGTGCAAGGCTTCGCAAAATGTCTAAAGAAGTATATCTGTTTTTCATAATTAACTCTCTAAAAACAGGGTGTATCAATGCTTTGATACACCCTTAAAATTATTTCTTATTATATGATGTCAGGTTGAAGTTTTTAATATCCACAGTGCAGTCATAATTTCCGTGAATTTCGAAACCTATGTTTGTACCGCCGATATAAAAATCTTCTGCTTTCACTTTGTGTGAAAAAGTATCTGAATCATTTGCTTTTTTCATTGCCTTTTCAATGTGAGGAGTAAGATCAACCTCAACGTGAGTCCATTTGTCTGAAACGAAAGGCTTACCTTTTCTGTAAAGCGATTTTCTGTCAGAGCCGAATGTGTCTTTTGAAGAAAGACAGTAAATCATCTGCCCGCTTGCTTTATCGAGAGACCATACTGTATCAGTAGGTCCTCTGTCGTCAAAAAGGTTAATGCCAAACCATATAAATTCGTGTGTTTCAGTACCTTTCAGATAGAAATAAGCAAGGTACTGTGCTGCGTTTACACCGTCTTTGTTTGTTGTGTCAACAAAATCCTTAAGTCTTATATCGAGTTCAAGAACAATTCTGTCTGCAGAGCAGTTGTAGAATGCCTTGTCATCTTCGCTTAAAGCCTGATAATCGCAGACAGGTGATTGCTCAAGAAGCAGGTGAGGCCAGTTTTCATATGTTGCCTCTTCGCCGTTATATACGTTACTTGCATTAAGACGCATTGAAACGGATTTGTCTTCAGGGTTGTATGTAACAGCTTTTGTAAGACTGTCAGTGATTGTGCATTTATCACTGTCAATTCTGTTCTCCCAGAGGCAGTTTCCGCTATTCCATTGAGCAATTGTCCATGAAGGTGAATTTTCACTTTCGTTATAAACAAAATCACCAAGAGGAATCTGATTACCGTTTTCCGTCTGCTGTGATACGACAGTAAAGCCGTTTATGAAATCAGCATCATTGAAAAGTTTTTTCTGTTCATAACTGTCAAAGGGTAAACCGAAATATGAAGTTATGTGCAGAATAAGCATAAAGAAAAAAGATAAAACTCTGTTTATCATAAATTATTTCTTGCTAAGGATTTCTTTGATGTCAGCAAGAAGTTTTTCCTGATTGAGTGTGCTTTCTTCGAGCTGTGCCTGACGAGCTTTTACTGCTTCAAGTTCAGCATCTGCTTTTGCTTTTTCTTCAGCTGCTTTCTTTTCTTCTTCTGCAATTTTAGCAGCGTCGAGTTTGTTCTTAACCTTCATAATAACGCGGAGAACAACAAATACGCAGAAAGCAACGATGAGGAAATCAATGATTGTCTGAAGCCATGTGCCCCACATAATGTTGATTGCTTCTGTTGTTTCAGTAGCGGGCTGGATTTCAGTCATCATTTCGTTCATATTGATTGCGCCTGTAAGCTTTGCAATTACGGGGTTGATAATATTTTCAACAAGACCTGTAACGATTTTGCCGAAAGCACCGCCGATAACAACGCCGACTGCCATATCAATGATATTGCCTTTTGTGATGAACTCTTTGAAATCTTTGAAGAAACCTTTCATTTCTACCATCCTTTACAAATTTTTTATCATTGTAGCATAATTTTGAAATAATTGCAATTATCTTATATAAAATAATTTTGTATAAGAAAGGCTAAAAACACCGATAACGCTGTCGCGTATCGGTGTTTTTTAACGCATTATTGTGCCGCAAGTTCACACTATAAAGAAATACTGCCTTATGTGAACTCAGCGATAACCCTGTTCCTTGTTTTTTACTCAATTATAATAGGTGATGTATTATGCTCGTAACGTACTTCCTCTTCGCTCATTTCATCTGCTACTGAAAATTTAACCTTCAGTTCAGGTGTAAGTTTATTTTCGGGAATAAACAACGTTGCATTAAGAGGCTTTTCTTCATCAGTTGTAATTTC
>JAZQWT010000156.1:0-6984 GCA_045632485.1 Acutalibacteraceae bacterium | reverse complement strand
TTGAGGTTAAATATCCCCGCCCGTGGGCGTCGGAAATTGTTGACGGAATTTACGCGCTTATGCAGGAATACAATATGGCAGACAGAGTGATTGTGGCAAGCTTCTGGCCTGATGTGTCCTGGTATATTGACGATAATTATGAGGGTAAAATCAACAGGTCTGCAAATCCTTTTGAAATAGTTGATTTATATGGCTGTTATACAAGGAATGATGATTTAAGCGACGAGGATTTCAAGTATACTGCTTTACAGCTTCCCTATTATTGGGATGACGGAAAGCTTCTAGTTGCAAATCTGGGTAAAACAGGATTTATTGATTATGCACATCGGTACGGAATTTCAATGCAGTACTGGACAGTAAACAATGCAGACGATGCAAAACAACTTGCACAGTCAGGTGCAGACGTATTGATGACAGACTATCCCGACAGAATCCGCGATGCGTTGAGCAGATGAATTCAATTATTTGAAATTAAATAATAAAAACAAAAATCCTGCCGTTTTCACGACAGGATTTTTGTTTGGCGGAGAAGAGGAGACTCGAACTCCTGCGCCGGTTACCCGACCTACGCCCTTAGCAGGGGCGCCTCGTCACCAACTTGAGTACTTCTCCATTGGTAGCGTTAATTGCTTTATAAAATATTAAACAGCAAACCGAAATTTGCTGTTTGTTTGTAAATGGCGGAGAGAGTGGGATTCGAACCCACGGTACGTTGCCGTACGACGGTTTTCAAGACCGTTCCGTTATAACCACTTCGGTATCTCTCCGTGTTTGTAATTTGCTCTTAAAGCGTAATCCATAATATCATAATATTTTTATGTTGTCAATACTTTTTTTAAAAATAAAATAAAAACGGTTATATTATATGAAAATTTACTAATTTTATTATAAGAAAACCAATTCATTTGGTTGCGGAAACATTCTTTTTTTCTTGACACAACGATTGGTTTCATTTATAATGATATACTGGAAAAGGTTGTGAACGAAAAATATTAAAAATTCGTTTTAACCGGAAAAATAACGGAGGTTTTATTTTATGGACGTATTATTTCAACCCCTGTTGTCAATTTTTGACCAACCTAAAATGGTTGCTATGTGGGTAATTGGTGCAGTGCTTATTTTCCTTGCTATCAAAAAGGAAATGGAGCCCACACTCCTTCTGCCTATGGGATTTGGTGCTATTCTTGTTAACCTTCCCGAGTCAGGTGCAAAAAGCGTTATAGATGCTTTGTTCCAGGTTGGTATTGAATACCATGAATTATTCCCGCTTATTCTTTTCATCGGTATCGGTGCTATGATTGACTTCGAACCGTTGCTTACAAATCCGAAACTGATGTTTTTCGGCGCGGCGGCACAGTTTGGTATTTTCTTTACACTCGGTGCAGCATCACTTCTCGGATTTGAACCTAACGATGCAGCTTCCATTGCAATTATCGGTGCTGCTGATGGTCCCACAGCTATTTATGTTGCTCAGATACTCAAATCTAACTTCCTTCCTGCTATTATGGTTGCGGCTTACTCATATATGGCTCTTGTGCCGATTGTTCAGCCTCCCATCATCAAGCTTTGCACAACTAAAGCTGAAAGAAAAATCAAAATGGCTTATGAAGGAAAGAAAGTTTCAAAAACAACAAAAATTCTTTTCCCGATTATTATTACTATGATTGTTGGTGTTGTTGCTCCTGATTCAGTTGCACTTATCGGTTTCCTTATGTTCGGTAACCTTATCCGTGAATGCGGTGTGCTTAACTCACTTTCAGAAACAGCACAGAATGTTCTTGCAAACCTTATTACAATTTTCCTCGGAATTACAATTGCTTCAAAAATGACTGCAAACGAATTCCTTCGTATGGAAACTCTTCTCATTATGGGTCTTGGTCTTGTAGCATTCGTGTTCGATACTTTCGGTGGAATTATGCTTGCAAAGCTTATGAACCTCTTCTTAAAGAAAAACAAAATCAATCCTATGATTGGTGCAGCAGGTATTTCAGCATTCCCCATGTCAGCACGTGTTGTTCATAAATTGGGTCTTGAGGAAGATAACCAGAACTTCCTTCTCATGCACTCAATCGGTGTTAACGTTTCAGGACAGATTGCATCTGTTATCGCAGGCGGTCTTATCCTTGCATTTTACGGTAATTAAGGAGGAGATATTGTATGTTTGAAATTGATGTTCAGGCTTTCCTTGCTGCTCTGCCCAATATCGGTAAAGGCTATTTAGGTATATTTGCTGTTACTGCAGTTATCGTGCTTATCGTTTATATGTTCAATACAATCCCTGAAAAAGTGTACGAAAGCGAAAGAAAAAAAGACGAAAAAAGAAAAGCAAAAGAAAGCAAATAATTTTAAAACCGACATCTTTAAAAGGATGTCGGTTTTTTGTTTGGATGTTCGATTCTATTGACTTTAAGACGTGTTTGTGGTAGTATTAAATCTGTATCAGTATATATATTACAGGAGGAGATTTATAATGCTTTTCGGTAAAAATACGAAAAAAGATTTGTCTCAGGATTATAATGTTTTTTCGTCAGTAATTTCCTGTTATTTGTTTCCGTTTATAGTTTTCGGCGGATGTCTGCTTTACTGTATTTTAGGTAAACTTATGCCTCACGCAAGCGGATATTACCTGATTCATTATCTCTATACATATGACCGCGGATATATTTCCAGAGGTCTTGTGGGAGAAATAATCAGTAAATTTACAGATACAGTAACTGATGATATCACAAGAACGGTTATGACAATATTTTCGGCCCTTTTTATGCTGGCTGTGACTCTATGTATAGGCAAGGCTCTGAGCAAGGTAAGATTTGATAAGGAAAGACTTATGCTTGTTCTTTTTGTGGTTGTTATGGTGTTTATGATTCCCATGCCACATAAGTTTTATTATACTGATATGAGACTGGACAAACTTGTATGGGCATTGACGTTGTTCTCGGTATATATTGCAGACAACAAAATCGGCAGATGGTTTGTACCGGTAATCTGTGCTGTGGCAACAATGGTAAATCCCATTTTTGTTTTCACAAGTATGATTCTTATTGCAATTATTCTTTTGCAGGAATTTTATTCAAGCGGAATGTCAAAAACAGGTGGCGTCCTTTGCGGTATTACTTATATCATAATTATAGCTCTTGCTTTGCTTGCTCCCATCTCTGAAAAATGGGTGCAGTTCTCGGATGCAGGTGAAATGGTTGAGTATTTCTTTACTCGTTATGCAGGTCAGTTGAAGGAAAGTGATTATGACAGCTTTGTTAATCTCTGGCTCATAGATTTCTTCCTTCCGACAGAGAAACTTTTTGAAACTTCAATAGAAGTATTTTTCAAAAACTGGGGAATGGGTGTCAAGACAATTCTTAGTGTAATATTTGTAGGATTGCCTGTTTACGGTTTCCTCGGTGCTTTCTGGAGAAAAATAATTAAAACAGAAGAAAATAAATTCCAGAAATTCATTTATTTTCTCTGTGCAGTATCTCCTATAGTTATTATTCCGCCTGTTATGCTTTCATGGGAATTTTCAAAACTTTTCTGCAACAATATTCTTGTTCAGGCAGGACTTATAGTTTACTTTATAGTAAGAAACAATCCTGCGGTTGTAAGCGTTTGTAATGATATAAAAGAGTGGGGCAGGAAGCATCTTGCAGCATCTGTTGCGGCTATTCTTTACTTTATTTCTGTCTTCGCTATGTTATTCAACTAAAGGAGGGTGTGAACGATGAATAAAATCAATGAATGTAAAAAATGCAAATTCACACCTGTTTTAATAGCCCTTGTGCTTTTCTTCAGAGCATATGTTTTGTCAGACAGAAACCGTATGGGCTTTGCAGATTTTTATCCGGTGACCTTTGATTTTTCAACACAGGGTATCGTGCTGATTTCTCTGTTTGCTGTTTTCGCCGTTCTGGTATCATTGGTGATTACAAGGCTTGGCAGAAAATTCGGTGATGCAGTATCATATCTTTCTCTTTTTATTGTAGCAGAACCGCTGTTATTTACAAAACAGGAAAACTGTGTAAACCTTGTTATATGGATTGTGGGATTGTTGTTTGTCCTTACTGCAATTTCTGAAAAATCATTTATCCCAAAAGAAATAACTCTGGTTGTTTTTATGTTCGTTTCTTGTGTACTTGCAGAAAATGCGATTTTCCTTTTTGTTGCTCCTGCACTTGTTCTTTATATTGCTGGTGACGCGGAAAAACTTGCAGGCAATGCAAAAAAAATTATTACAATGATTGTTTCACTTATTGCTGCCGGCGGAGGTATTTTGCTTAATGATTATGCAGTAGAAAGTATACCTGCATTTGGCGAATTCATAAAATCATATTCTTTCTATCAGAGGATTTATTTTAAAAACATTGAATATGAAAATGTTCTCCTTTTCGGCTTTGCAATTCCGGTTCTTGTTTTCGGAATAAGCTTTTTTATCAATCTGTTCAACAGCAGTAAAGTGTCTGTTTCAAAAAAATCAGGCAAAAATCAGGAAAAAACAGTTTCCTGTAATCCTGTACCTGCAGTTGTTTGTGTGGCAGTAGCATATGTTCTTTCTGTAGTCGGATTTATAGTTGCGGGAAGCAATGCTTTTTACACAATAAACTACATTATACCTGCAGCAGTGATTTCAATGCTTTGCAGTGATAATAATTTTGCCGAAAAAGCTCTTGAAAAAACTAACAGATATTTCTCTAAATATTCTTTAGCTGTTATTGCGGTTGTAGTTTTTGTTTGTTATCTGGCAGTAAGAATTTTCTTTAGAGATGTTGATAATCTTGCAGTATTTTTTATGGCAATTTAAGCTGAATCACAATCAGAAAATAACAGAGACAAATATTATTTCAATGATAAAAACGGCAGGGGCATTCTGAACAGAATTGCTCCTGCTCAGGTTCACATCAAAGAGGTATTTTATTAATGAATAAAAACAGCACTGAAGCCGTCTTTCTTACGGTAGGAACAAGTGAACAGAAGTCAATGAGTGAAAAGCTGATTTGTGAAATCGGCCGTAAATACGCTCTTGATATCAATGTTGTTTGTGACGGGGATTTCGGTGCACGAATCGGGTCCGGCGGTGCTTTGTTGAATGTTATCGGACAGAATTATGACCACGGCAGAAAATTGCTTGTTGTAAACTCAGGCGGAATGAGCAAGAGGTCAATAAATTACGCAGTAAGAGGTAAAACTTTTGCAAATCTTATGTGTGAGGGTGCAACGGTTTCTCTTTTTGAATTGCTTATAAAAAACGCAAAACGTGTACTTGATAAAATTTCACAGGGTGTTGTTGTTTGCTGTAGTGACATTCTTGTGAATACAGAAAACATCGAATGCAGTTTTGAAAACAATGTGGGACTGTGCGTGAAAACTGATTTTAAAACAGGTTCACGGCACGGAGTAATGCTGTGTGATGACAAGAAAATCATGCAGGAATATCCTCATAAAATAAACGAAAAAAGCCTTGAGGAAAAATGTAGTCAGTATAATTGTGACGGTGCATTTGTTGATACGGGATTTGTTTACTTCAATGATGAATTTTCATACGCTCTGAAAATGGCAGAATGTAAAAATAACATTGTAAATAAGTTGTCGAAGAATAAAATTGACCTTAACCTTTATCCTGAAATCATTGCTTTACTTGCAGAAAAAGTAAACAGGGATGAATTTTTATCTGCTGACTTGCAGAATAATATTCACTTTGAAATAAGAAAAATTCTTTTTGATACAATTTCTCCTTTTTCTATAGAAGTATGTCTTCTTGAAAATCAGAAGTTTGTTCATATGGGTTCACTTAAAGAATCGCTCGAAAATATTATCGGGATTTCAGGTAAGCAAAACTCTTATCTCAGCCTTAACAGTTTTGTTGATGAAGGGTGCGACATAGGCAAAAATACTGTTCTTGATAATGTTATTCTCCATAGAGGATGCGAGATAGGCTCAGGTTGTATTGTCAGTGATATTTTACTTGAAAAAGACATAAAAATCGAAGACAATAAAGCTGTGTGCGGAATTAAACTTTCTGACGGTAGTTTTGTAGCAATAATTTGTGATGTAAACGAAAATCCCAAATATAAAATAAACGGGATTGAAATCTGGGATATTCCGAGATTTTATAAAGGTAAGTCGTATACAGAGTCTTTTGAAAAATTCTATGCTTCTGCAGAGGAAGAAAAATTAAGTCTTGAAGATTGTACGAGAAATGCAGACAGCGGATATTATTTCACATGGTGTCAATATATCAGGGATATGCTTTCTTATAAAGTAAACTCCCGTTATTTAAAAATAAGAGAAGAAATCATCAATGATTTTTTTGAAAATAAAGAAAAACTTTCCTGTCTGAGATGTATAAAAGATAAAGCTGTAATAAACCTGCCTGTAAGAGTGAATCTCTCGGGCACATGGACCGATGCACTGCCTTACTGCACAGATAACGGCGGTGAGGTTGTAAATATTGCCGTTGATGTTGATGGCGAAAAGCCTATATGGGTTTTACTTGAAAAAATTGATGAAAAACGTATTGAATTCTGTAGCGAAAATGCAACGGAAATTTTCACGTTTGACAGCACAACAGATGACTTGTCGGATTTTAATCTGCACAGAGCAGTACTCTGCACGGTGGGTATCGATAAAGATACCGTTCTTGAAAATGGTTTCAGACTGACCACAAAAGTTTATTCTATTGATAAAGGCTCAGGCCTCGGCACAAGCAGTATATTGCTGGCCGGTTGCTTCAAGGCTTTCAGTGAAATGTTCTGTCTGGGATATAATGAAGAAGAAATACTTCGCAACGTTTTTATAGCAGAGCAGATTATGAAAACAGGCGGTGGTTGGCAGGACCAGACAGGAGGAATTTTCCCGGGAGTAAAGGTTACTTCTTCTTTGCCGGGAATCCGCCAGAATCTTGATGTTAAAGAAATAAAAGTGTCAGAATTTTTCAGAAAGTTTTTTTCTGAAAAATTTATTCTCGTTTCTACGGGACAGAGGCATTTCGGCAGA
>JAZQWT010000155.1:0-72170 GCA_045632485.1 Acutalibacteraceae bacterium | reverse complement strand
TTGTCTATGTGCGAGGCGGTAACTCAGGCGGTTGGTTCGATGAAGGAAAATGGGAGAAAATGGCTACTGATGAAGCCTTATCAAATCACGCCAATAACAAGGCGAATCCTCACGCTGTAACTAAGAATCAGGTAGGACTTGGTAATGTTGACAATACCGCCGATGCTGATAAGACAGTTAAAAATGCTATGTTCTTCAAAGACCACAATATGAGAGCAGACGACCAATTTCTGTATGTTAATAATAACACGGTCACACATCAGACGGATTCTGTATGGTATTTGAAGATTAAACTTTCAAGGCAGTACAGCAACCATTCCTCACCTATAAGGCTTGAAGGTGACTATGATAATCTCAAGAGTGTTGTATATCTCAACTTGGAAGGTATTGCTAACCAATGGTCTGTTAAAATTTCAGACTACAATGAAACGAACATTATCGGTATCCGAGTTGCAACAGGATTGGAAACTTATATTTACCTCAAAATGCGAGCACCGACAAACGGCACAGGTAATTGTGCCATTCATACCGACTTTGTTATCAAAGAAATGGCAACTTATGACGGCACAGGCGAAACATTTACAACGCTCAAGAAAGGCTATTATACCACAATGCCTATCACCTGTTTTAATAAGGTTCAGGGGCTTAATTCCGTGATAGAAGCAACATCTTCAGACGGTGTAAATTACAGTGCTACACTTGAAGGCTTATCGAGCCTGTATAACGGCTTAACGCTTACAATCGTGCCGAATAAGACAAGCGTTCAGAAGGATATTACTTTCAATATCAATGGCTTGGGTGCAAGAAACATCAAACTTACATATCCCACAAAGACAGGCGATTCAGGAGTTGCACCTACAAACAATGATTGGCTTACAGCAGATGCACCGATAACAATACGCTATCATCAGAAAGCAAATGTATGGAAAGCAGACTTGCAAAGGCAGAACGCAGGAGACCTTGTAGGCATTGTGCCTGTTGCTAACGGTGGTACAGGTGCAAACAGTGCGGCAACGGCTCGCACTAATCTCGGTGCGGCTCCGTCAGGATATGGAGTTGGAGAACAGGTAATTGAAGCATCTGTCACCGCTTTATCCGAACTTACGGTTTCAGGTTTGTATGCTTACCCTGCATCTGTAAGTGACAATCCCACACGGAAGGGTGGACTGATTCGTGTTGAAGCCCGTGAGGACGGAATAGTTCAAATCGCTTATCCCGATGAGGGTGGAATTGCTACGAGAACAAATGTGGGCTATGGTGACTTCATACCGTGGCGTTGGCTCACAACACCTTTCAACAATATGAAGGCTATTGCATTTGGAAAAAGTTATTTAACCGCTGATTATTTTGGTATATGTCCTGTTTTTCAGATACACATTCAAGAATCTCTTAGTTCTCGAGGGGTTTTGTCATACAATGGTGCTCCCGAAAATATGAAAATCGTTGATGTTACAGGGACGGTTGAGAAAGCAGAAGGGGAGTTTTCGGCATTAGATAGCATTGTTAAAATCTCAAAAGTAGAATACACATCAGGTTATTACAGGCTAACATTTGAAAATACTTCTTCCGAAAGTATAAACTTCTGTGCGACTATACGCTATATTTGTGAATAATAAGGCGGTGATTTAATGGAAGAGTTAGATACAATAATCAAAATCGGCGGTGCTATCACTGCCGCTATTGTGATTTGGAGAGCAATAGTTTTCTTCGTTCACTTTGCCGATGATATAAAGCAAATAAAACAGTTTGTCACCGAAAATAAAGATATATCAAAAGATATAAAGGATATTAAAAAGCATACGAAAGAAAATCATCTTTCCTGCTTGCGATTAACTGTAATGTCCCACGATATGCCGATAGGTGAACGAATTGTCGCAGGTGATGATTACATAAAAGAAGGTGGCAACGGCGAAGTGAAAAAGTACATCGAAAATGAACTACACGCCAATGAAATTCAACACGAATAAGGAGGAAAAACAATGAACATCAAAAAGGAAACAATTATAAGAACAATAGTTTTAGTGATTGCTCTTGTAAATCAGATTCTTACATCAACAGGACATACCATTCTTCCTATTGAAGATGAACAGGTAACAGAACTTATTACATTGCTTGTGACTATCGGTGCTTCCGTATGGGCTTGGTGGAAAAATAACTCTTTCACACCTGAAGCAATTGACGCTGATGAATATATGCAAGGACTCAAAGAAGCAAAAAAGAATGAACAATAAAAAAGGCACTTGCGAGTGCTTTTTTTGTTGTAAAAAATAAAACAATGAGGTGGAGCAAATGGCAAAGACACTTAATACAGGTATGATTTCCGCAAAGATTAATGGAATCACTGTTAATACAAGTCTTATATGCAACAGCGGAAACTACCAAAACAAAGCAAGCAGAAATGTTGTTTACATTGTTATACATTACACAGGCAACAAGAAGGACACTGCAAAAAACAATGCAACATATTTCAAAAATAATGATGTGAATGTTTCTGCACACTTCTTTACAGATGATAACAGCATTTACCAAAGTGCAGAACTCAGGGATATTGCTTGGCATTGCGGAACAGACGGAAAATACTATCATAGTAAATGCAGAAATGCTAACTCTATCGGTATTGAAATGTGTTGTACCGCAGGAAACTATAAAATAAGCGAAAAGACAAAGGAAAACTCCGCTTACCTTTGTGCTTACTTATGTGAAATGCTTAACATAACCGCCGCTGAAGTTGATACTTATGTTCTTCGTCACTATGATGTAACACACAAGGAATGTCCTGCACAAATGGTTAAAAACGCAAGTGAATGGACTGACTTTAAGAATAAGGTTAAAACTATTCTCAACAAAGGAAAAGTAATTGCAGGTGATATTGACGGTGACGGCAAGGTAACAGCCGCCGATTCAAGACTTGCCCTCAGAGCAAGCGTAGGTTCTGAGAAATTGACGGAACAGCAAAAAGCCGCCGCAGATGTTGACGGTGACGGAAAAGTGACTGCCGCTGATTCAAGAGAAATTCTCAGAATGGCTACAGGGCTTTCAGAGGAAACGCCGTATCTTGTAAAGGTTACAGCCGATTCTTTGAATATTCGCAAGGGTGCAGGCACAAAATACGCTATCACGGGCGTTATTACAAACAAGGGAGTTTATACAATCGTTGAAGAAAAAGACGGTTGGGGCAAACTCAAAAGCGGTGCAGGTTGGATAAGCCTGAAATATACAAAAAGAGTATAAATCAAAAAATCGAGGGTGCTTTTTGCACCCTCTTTTTTTTATGCCTTTTTAGTTTTGGTCGGTCATTTCAACTTCGACTTGCCAACTTAATGCAAATTTTTCTTTTTCAAGTTCTTTCATTTTTTTATCTTTTTCTGTAATGATTTCAAGAATTTCAAATTTTGTTTTTGGTGTTTTTACCTTTTCGCCGTTTTCGATTTGTTCAATGAATTTGTAACCTTGCTTAATATCTTTTTCAAGTTGTTCAATTTCGGCTGCAATACCTTTGATTGCATAAGTCAAAATTTGTTTTTCAGTCATTGTTATCACCCTTTTTTATTTTAGTTGATTTTCTGTTATATTACTACCCTTCATTAATATTATACCACTTTTGCTATATAATTAAACCAAAATAAACTATAATATTAATATTTTTTTGATGTTTAATTATATCTCAATTGTGGTATATAAAATATAAAGAGAGGTGAAGAGAAAAAGCGTTCATAATTTGTTCATAAATCATTTACAAACTGTCTATTGTTTTTATAACACAAAAGTGTTACAATGAAGTCACAACAAAGAAAGGCGGCATAAAAAATGAAACTTATGACAAAAGAAATTGAAAAGAAAATTGCAAACGCACCTATTTATTCAAAAGACGGTCAGGGCAAAGATGCAGAGGTTATTGTTAAATTCTTCTACCCTTACGGGGTGGGCACTTGGTTAGTTGTCGAGGGTCAAAAACTTGAAAACGGCGACTATGAATTTTTCGGTTATGTTGATATGGGTTACGGCTTTGAAGCAGGTTACTTCTATTTATCAGAACTTGAAAGCCTTGCAAGATTAAACCGTTACGGTTTAGGCGTAGAGCGTGATTTACACGCACACGGCACTGTTAAAGAGTTAATGTAAGGGGGCGGCAAAAATGGCAAAATACTTTGTTAATGTAAAGACTCTTGAAGAGTTGAAAAAGCAGTATAAGAAGTTAGCAAAACAGTATCACCCCGATTTGAACAACGGCACAACAAACGATATTATGAAGCAAATAAACGCAGAATATGACGAGTTGTTCAACAGAGTAAAAAACTTTCATACAAACGCAGACGGCGAAACATACGAAAAAGCAACAAACGAAACAAGCGAACAGTTCAGAGATATAATCAACAGTATCATTAATTTTAATATTGATATTGAGATTATCGGCACTTGGGTTTGGTGTTTTGATGCTTTTGAATATCGCACTCAGTTAAAAGGTTTAGGCTTCAAATATGCAGCGAAGAAAAAAGCGTGGTGTTGGCACAGCGGCGATTATAAGCCCCGCAAGAGCAAAAAAACACTTGCTGAAATCAGATTGAAATACGGCAGCGAAACAATCAAAACAAAAGAAGAGCAGGTAAAACTTGCATACGCTTAAAGGGGGCTTTATAAGCCCCTTAATGAGCCGATTTGAAACATTTATTGAAAGGGTGAGTCAATATGTTAGTCAGAGATAAAAACAGTAATGAGGGCTATATTCACATTTGTAATGACAGCGGCAAATATACAAAGCAGGCATTAAAAGAGCGTTTACCGATTTTCTTACACGATGTAAAGCCTTATACCCTTATTGAAAGCAAAGACGGCTACAGCCTTAAAGATGTTAAATTTTGCCCGTATTGCGGGCAAGAGATAGAAAAAGACAGTCGCAAAGATTAATTGAAAAGAGGTCAAAAACAATGAAAAAAGAACAGATTATCGCAAACATTGAACGCTATGTAAACACACTGAACGAAGCAGACAGAAACAAATTCACAACGGCACTTGAAACAGCAGGCAAAACACAAGTACCGATAAAGCAAGTTTACCCGCACATTAATGAACCGATTTTTGAACTTGCCGAAATAGTGCAAGAGTTGAAAAAAGAGTTAAAAGAGCAGGCACAGAAAGAAACAAGAGGAAACACATTCGTAAAGCGGTCAAAACTTATAGCAAAGTTAATTGCTACCAATCAGAGAGAAGATATGAAGAAAGGCTTTTTTGAAGAGATAAACGGCGACAAAATGCAGTGCAGTATTATAAACGGCTTTTATGCTTTTATGCTTAAAGATGCACTTGATATACCGATGATTGAAGAAAACGAAAAGCAGCCCTTTACAATGGCAAGATGCTTGCCTGAATACAAACATTTTGACAAAGCCGTTTTTGATGTTGCCGATATAAAAACAAAAATTAAGATGCACAAGGCAAAAAAAGACAAGTCAAAATGTATGATTGAGATAAGCGGCAGGTGGTATGATGCAGAGTTTTTTATAAAGGTTGTTGACGGTTTAGGCGGCGACATAACACTATATCATAACACAAAAGATATAAGGCAGTGCGGCGTATTTGAAAGTGAAAACGGCTTAGCAATATTAATGCCTTGCAGACCGCCGAAAGTATAAAAAGGGGGCTTGAAAGCCCCTCTTTGTTGTTTACAGTTTATTCATAATTTATTTACAGTTTGTCTATTAACATTATGATACAAAAGGTGTATAATTAAGACAACAAAGAAAGAAAGAGGTAAACAAAATGAAGGTATTTAATGTAAGTTATAAGAGCAATGAAGTGTATCAGGCGATATTGATTAAAGCAGAAAGTGAAGAACAAGCAGTGCAGTTTTTCAAAACACACAAGCCCGATGCTGAAATATTCGGTGCAACAGAAATGCAAGATATAACAGAAGATATAAAGAAAGGCAAGCCGATTATTACAGCAAAATAAACGCAGAGTGGCAGCCGAAAGGCTGTTAATGCGGTCAGGCAGACGGTCACAAACCCCGACAGCCGCAAAAGAAGAAAGAAAGGCAGTACAAATATGATTGATTCAACACTTGCATTTATAATACTTCTTGAGGTATTATTCACACTTTTTATTGCTTGGGGCATTATGCACGAAGAAAAATTTGTTGCTTTTGAAGATAAGATTAAGGCAATAATTAAGGCGAAAATTAAGGCAAGATGCAAAGGCAGATAAACGCAGAACGGCGGGGCATTATTGCCCCGTTAATGCGGGCAAAGGCAAAGCCTTTAGGCAGTCGTAACCCTGCAAATATACAACAATGAAAGGCAAGTGAATTGATGAAAGCATTATCAGTAAGAAATCCATTTGCACATTTAATTATGTGCGGCGAAAAAGAATTTGAGTTCAGAACTTGGCGAACAGATTATAGGGGCGATTTGCTGATTTGCAGCAGTGCAAACCCTAAAATCAAAGACACGATAAGCGGTCACGCTCTTGTTATTGTGCGACTCAATGACATTATCGAAATCACAAAAAAGAATTATAAAGAGTTTGATTTTGACGAAAAGCCCGAGGGCAAAATGTACGCTTGGCAGTTGACAGAGGGCAGAGTTGTAAAGCCGTTCCCCGTCAAAGGCAAGTTAAACTTCTTTGAAGTTGATGATAATTTAATTGAGATACTTGACCCTGAAGATGGCAGTATAAGCGAAGAAGAAGCAGAAAAACTTTACAAAGAGTTTATCGAGCCGCTTTTATACAGGGGCAGAGAATAAGCAAAGGGCGGCGGTATAATGCCGCCTATGCCCCTTGTGTTTGCTTTTATGACACAAAAGAAATATATTTATATAGATAAGGGGGCAAAAACAATGCTTATAAACGGCGAAAACTATTTCAATGATATGTCATTAAAAAATGCTTGTGCAGCGTTAGAAAAGGGCGAAACAATAGATTTGTATGTTGACTGTATCGGTCATACCCGAAATAACACGGTACAAGAGGAATATAAAGAAGCACTTACTGAAAAATACGGCGACAATTTAACAAGCGTAAAGAATAAGGGTGCGTTCAGTTATTATTATTCCTATAAATTGAAGAAAGCCGAAAACGAGGAAAAAGCGGCTAATTAACAAAAGAAAGCAGGTGAAAGAATGGCGAAATTCGGAATGTCACCAAAGCAGGCACAGAAACTTCGTGCTGCAAAGGGCATTGAGGACACAAAATTACAGAAGATAAGAACCGATAAGGGATTATCGCAAAATCAGTTAGCGGTTGCTTCGGGTGTTGCTTTGAGGGGAATCCAAAGTTACGAACAGCGTACAAGACAAATTGACGGAGCAAGACTTGATATTCTTTGTTCCCTCTGTCTTGCTCTTGACTGTAAGATAGAGGATATTCTTGAAAACAAAGATTTAATTGAAAAGTTCAGAATGACGAAATAGAAAAATGAGTCCACTTGATTGTGGGCTTTTTGGTGAACTGAAATGTAAGCGTTTTCATAAAAGAAAGGAGCAACAATGAACTGTGCACTTAAATTAAACGAGAAAAAGCGAATAAAAGAAGAAAGCATAAATCAGACACTTAATTTTGTGCTTATTTCCTTTGCAACATACTTAGGAGATAAGAGAGGTTGGAAACCTAAAAGAATATGGGAAGCACTGAAATGGATTGAAAAACACACATTAATGATTTCAGAGAATTACACAAAATTCAATGAAGCAAAGCAGGCTTTATTTGATAATTACGGATTATTATTCACCGATAAAGGTGTAATGATAGAGGGAGAATGATATGAAAGACAGACTGATAGACTTAATACAAAAATCGGTCAACGGCTGTGCAAGGCATTGGGCTGAAGTTATCGCTGATTATCTTCTTAAAAACGGTGTAATTGTGCCCCAATTACAGGCAGGGAATACAGTGTGGGTAATAGATAATTTCCGTACATTTACTAAGCCCATAATTGAAAGCAGAACTGTATTATCGGTGCAATATTATAAAAGTGATGCAATTTAGTATCACTATAAAGACGGTTCTTTTTATAAAGAACATATAGGAATAACAGTATTTTTCACCCGTGAAGAAGCAGAACAGGCTTTGAGAAAGGAAGATGAAGGGAAATGAATAACAGACCGCTTGACAAGACAAAGAAAACAAATATCAAGTGTGAGCATTGCAAATATTTTGTAGAAACAAATCAAAGGACACCATACACAAATTTGCCGATTATGGCTTGTGATAACCGAGATAGTAAATGGTACGGGGGGTGCAGAATGTATTGGAATAGATGTAAATTCTTTGAATGGCACGAACGATATGACTACCCAACCGAGAAAGGCAGGGAGAGTAATGAGTTATAAGGCAAAAAATGTTGATACAGATAAAATGCTTGAAGAATTAAATAATATGCGTGATAGGGCAATAAAAAAACACATACAGAATGAAGCGGTTGAAGATGCACGGTTTAAGCAAGAAATGGACGATATAAACAGGTTTGAGAGAATGTTTTACTGTTCTAATTATGAGAAAGCGGAACAGGCACTTAAAGCACAGGAGGAATAAGAGAGTGACAGAAAGGTTGCACAGAGGCAAGCGAAAAGATAACGGTGAGTGGGTTGAAGGTGAAAATATCCTCATAGTAAAAACTGAAAACGGTAAGCGAGCGTATATTGCACAAACGGGCACTCAGACTGCAATTTTTGAATCGGAAGAGCACAGCGATGTTTTTGTGGCGACCCCTGCCTTTAGTAGGGTTATCCCCGAAACAGTAGGACAGTACACAGGCTTGACCGACAAGAACGGCAAGAAGATTTTTGAGGGGGATATTGTAAAAGGCAATGAAGAAATATTTACTGAGGATATAATATTTACTGTTGTTTTTGACGAGTATTGTCGGTATATGATTGTTTCAAGTTACGGTCATTATCTTTTGGCACGAAATCACAAAGATGTTGAAGTTATCGGCAATATCCACGATAACCCCGAATTGCTGAAAGGCGGTGCTGAGGAATGAAAAACACAAATAGTTTTGAAAATGATGAAACAATGATAATGAAAAAGCCGACTTTGGAAGAATACGAAAAAGCAAAACAAGAATATAAAACCTATTGTTCGTGGTTGAGAATGGCAAGAGAAAAGAAAAATGAACTCATAGATGCTCTTGCCGTTGAAAGACAAAACGAATTGCTTTATCTCAAACAAGCCGAAAAACAACACGATATTATCCATTGCTACGAAATATATGAACAAATAGAGAAAGGCGGTGCAGAATAATGGCTGAATTGTTACCTTGTCCGTTTTGTGGGAGTGAGGCAGTTATAGAAAAGTACAAAGAACTGTCTTATATCGTAAAATGCACAAAATGTCCTTGTAATTTTGGCAGACAATGGTATAGCCGAAAATTTGATATAAAAAAGGCTTGGAACACACGCACACAAAAAGAAAGAGGTGCAGAAGAATGAGTGACATAAAAATATTTGCAAAAACCATTGAAGAAACAGCAAGACAGCAAATTGAACTGTTCTCAGAATTGGAAGCATTTAAGGACAGCAAAATCAGAATAATGCCTGATGTTCACGCAGGAGCAGGTTGCGTTATAGGTTTTACGGCTGATTTAGGCGATAAGGTTATACCTAACATTGTTGGCGTTGATATTGGGTGCGGTATGCTTACAATTGAATTGGGAAAAGTAGATATTGATTTAGAGAAACTTGATAATGTAATAAAAAAATATGTACCTAACGGTATGAATGTTCACGCAGGTAGGATAGCAAAATTCCCTGAATTGCAAGAGTTATATTGTTACAGAGAGTTGAGAGATACCAAAAGACTTGAAAGAAGCATAGGCACTCTTGGTGGCGGTAATCACTTTATTGAAGTAGATGTTGACGCTGACGGAAATAAATATCTTATAATTCATAGTGGCAGTAGAAATCTTGGAAAGCAGGTAGCAGAATACTATCAGTCTTTGGCGGTTGAACTTATGCAGGGAAAAGACGAACTGTATAAGAAACAACGAGAAATCATAGATGAATACAAAGCAACAGGAAGAAGAAGCGAAATTGAATCTGCTATAAAAGAATTACATCGTTCTTTTGCCCCGAAGATATTGTGTATTCAGAAAGACCTTTGTTATTTAGAGGGCGAATACAGAGAAAGATATTTGCACGATATGAAAATATGTCAGAGATATGCGGTTGCTAACAGATACTACATCGGCAAACTCATATTAGAAAACATAGGATTAAACTCAACCTCACATAGTTTTGAAACAATACATAACTATATTGATGATAATAATATGGTGCGTAAAGGTGCAATAGCGGCACACAAGGGCAAGATGCTTTTAATCCCTATGAATATGCGTGACGGCTGTATTTTAGGTGTCGGCAAGGGAAATGAAGATTGGAACTGTTCTGCACCTCACGGGGCAGGAAGATTAATGAGCCGAGCAAAAGCAAAAGAAACATTATCTATGGCAGAATATCAAAACACAATGGACGGAATTTATACAACCTCTATATGTCAAGAAACCCTCGATGAAGCACCGCAAGCATACAAACCCCTTGAAGAAATCACCGAACTCATAAAACCTACAGTTGATATTGTTTCAATCCTCAAACCTATCTATAATTTCAAAGCAAAGGAATAACAATCTTCACACATAATAAAGGTGGTGTAAAAAAGTGAAAGAGAATGAAATTTTACAAACATTAGAAAGAATGGCAGAAAGCATAATTGCAGGAAAACCATTCGATAAACAAGGTAAACCTCTTAACTATTCAATGCAATGCACAGAAGCAAATATTGCAACACTTACGAACCAAGCAGTAAGCATTGTACGAGGTGCAATTGGTAATGGAATAATAATCGTACAAAACAATGAAATATGGATAAATGTGAATGATTTTGATTTGATATATTGTTCATTGCCACTTTTGCCGTACATATATCCTGAAATGACGCATAAAACATATGATGTTTATACCAATAAGGATAACAAGATAGGGCGTGTTTTCTATCGTGGATTGTGTGAACAAGAAGAAATAGAATGGGGAATAGTAAATATAGGTTATAAGTGCGGTTTTGAATTTACCGAACCATTGAAAACAGTTAGCGTTACATTCACAATAGAATAATACATAAAAATGCACAAAAGCCTAAACTCAACTTTGGTTATTTTGCGAATTGTAATCGCTTGCAAAATCACTATAATAAAGATGTGCTTGAAAACAGCACATAAACGGCATTGCACATAACAGATACTTCGACTGAAAATCCGCGTGTTGCAGGTTCAAGTCCTGTCCCTCACCGCCAATATGGTGAGGTAGCCCAATTGGTAGAGCAACGAACAAAAGATACTGTTATGGTTTTTATCCGTTTGCATTTGGCAAAAATCGGCGTTGTATGAATCAGTTACTTCGGTAAAAATAACAATTTGAATGTTTAATAGTGGGTTCGACTCCTACAAACTCCTTGTGAGTCTTGACTGTTTCAGATTTCACCCGATTTTTCATAAAAGTTAAAAAGCAGTATTGTAGAAAATGGTTACTTCGCCTGCTAAGCGAGTGATACGGGTGCAACTCCCGTTGTTGCCTTTGCGACATAGTTTAATAGTAAAACCCTTAAAATTTCCTTTTTCGTTTTCATCTGCTTTTTATACAATAATTAGCGGCATTGAATATAACGGTTACATCGTAACACGATATATAGGTTCGAGTCCTATCCCAAAACGCTTGTTTTGTGGTTGACAATTGGAAAGTCATTTCCGTTATAGTTTTTTATCCGCTTTTTATACCAAAGCAAGCGTGTATTGCAATAGTCGGTTACTTCAAATTTTGACTTCATAACTCAAATCCCTTGAATCGCAACACCGATTATGAATTTATCACGCTTGCTTATTTTATTTTACAGAAAAGGAGAAAAACAAAAAAATGGCAAAGTTCAATCAGACCGCCACAAACAAGACAGTAAACAAAAGCGGTCATATCGCCTACAAAATGGGCGATAAGGAAAAACTCATTACGCAAGTCCTTTGTTCTTTCTTTAATGAGAGGAAATTCTACGGGGACAATTCAGCGGATATGCAGGAAACTATCAAAAGAGTTATTGCAACTGACCCTGAATTTATTGCAAAACTTGCGGTGTTTGCAAGGCGTGAATTTAATATGCGTTCTGTGGCACATATTCTCACCGCCTACTTAGCACACGAAGCAGGGGGCAAGCCTTACACAAGGAAAACGGTAAATGCCGTCACCCTCAGAGGTGATGATGTTACCGAGATAATGGCTTGTTATCTTAACCTGTTCGGCAAACCTATTCCCAATTCATTAAAAAAGGGCATTTCTGATGCAATGCAGGGATTTGACGAATATACCCTTGCAAAGTACAAAGGCAACGGAAATGCCGTAAAAATGCGTGATTTGCTGTGTCTTTGCAGACCTACACCCAAAAACAAGGCTCAGTCCGATATGTGGAAGAGGTTACTTGAAGATGAACTCGAAACACCTCTCACTTGGGAAACTGAACTTTCCGCTAACGGCAACAACAAGGAAACTTGGGAAAAACTCATTGATAGCGGCAAAGTTGGTTATATGGCACTTCTCAGAAATCTGCGTAATATCCTCATTGCAAACCCCTCAAATGTAAACAAGGTACTTGATACTATCCAAAACCCCGAAAGAGTAAAGAAATCAAAACAGTTACCTTTCCGTTATCTCTCAGCATACAAGGAACTCAGAAACATAGGCGGTAGTCGTGTATTTGATGTTCTTGAAAATGCTGTTGAAATTTCTTGTGAAAACATTCCTAAATTAAGCGGTACAACCGTTATTGCAGTTGATGTGTCAGGTTCAATGAGTGACCCTATAAGTGCAAAGTCGGAAATAAGATGTTATGAAATAGCCGCTCTGCTTGGACTTATCGCAAATAAGATTTGTGAAGATAGTCATTTCTTTGTTTTCAATAGCATTGCAAAAAAATATGCAGTATCTCACAGAAGCGGAATACTTGAAACCGCCCTGAATTTCAGTTGTTACGGCGGTACAGATATGGCTTCACCTTTTGACAAGATGATTAAAGACAAAATCAAAGCAGACAGAATCATTATACTCTCTGATAATGAGTGCAACAGAAGAAGTTATACAGTTCAGAGTGTGGCAGACAAATACCGTAATGAAATCGGCAATGATATTTGGGTACACGCTATTGATTTACAGGGATATGGCACACAGCAGTTCTGCGGCAGAAAAACAAACATCATTGCAGGTTGGAGTGAACGGACATTGGAATTTATCAGACTTGCAGAACAGGGCGAAGGAAACCTTATCAAAACAATAGAGCAATATACAATCAAATAAACACAAAAAAGGAGTTTTGAAAATGAAAAAGATTGTTGCAATCATTTTATCTATTCTTGTAATCGGAATGTTATTTATGGGCTGTACAGAGTACGAAGCAGGCGGCTCAACTGTTGACAAACAGCAGACATTGGAAATCGCAAACGAATTACAGGCGAATCAGCCTACACCAACCGATATAGATTATTCACTTGAACGATATAACTTAATACGCCGTGCGTATTGGGTGAACGGACAGAGAGAAAAGGCAAATACACTTCCTTGTGAAATTGAAAAACCTCTTGGGTATATTGCCTTATTCACTGAAGGTGGTGCTACTGTTGGTTGTTTTGTTGTGGACGGCAAAGTTTCAAGCCTTAATTCATTTCTTACCCCCGATAGTGAGTATTATGAGAAGGACAATGCCTATACATCAGGTATGTACTCTTCATCTGCCGCTGATAGATATTCAAATAAATGGCTTGCCGATGTTGACGGTTCTTACGGTGAAAATGACAACGGTATATTCTTCTTTACACCTGACGGCAAATACATAGAGTGGACGGGCATATATCTCTATTCAGATATTCCCTTTGAAATTGATAACCCGATTATTACAGTGAAAGGAGAATAACTATGAAAGCATTTGGAGCAGTTTGCCTTTGCATACTTGTTTTATTTCTCTGTGTCGGTTGCCCTGTATTTTTCGGGGCAACACCGACAGGTAAAGCAATGTGGAACAATTGGTTTCACGCAGTACAGAAAGCAGACGATGATACAAACTATGAAACAAGAAAGAAAGTTGAAGATACCTGCCGTGCTATGATAGCAAGTTACAATTCAGATAAACTCACTTATGAACAGTACAAGGACAGCGAGAGTGAAGAAAAGCAGTCTTGGGCTGAACAGGCAAAAATGAGAGCGAACAAAACGGCGGTTTCCTATAATGAATACATACTTAAAAATAGTTATGTATGGGAAAACAATGTGCCGAGCGATATTGATTATCAACTTCCTACATTGGAATAATGAATTAAAAGAGGTAAAAGAATATGAAAAAGACTTTAATTGTCATTGATATGCAGAATGACTTTATTGACGGTTCTCTTGGCACAAAAGAAGCACAGGCTATTGTGCCGAATGTAAAAAAGAAGATTGAGGAATACAAGGCAAGAGGTGACGAAATTATCTTCACAAGAGATACACACTACAAAAATTACCTTGAAACAAACGAAGGTAAACATCTTCCTGTTGAGCATTGTATTAAAGGAACTCACGGTTGGCAAATATATCAGGGCTTAGATGATATGATAGCAGAGCATATTGATAAACCGTCATTTGGCTTTGTTGGTTGGTACTTAAAGCCTTTTGAGGAAACTATTACAAATAGAAAGTTGGAAGATGTTGAGATAGTTGGACTTTGCACCGACATATGTGTTGTAACAAATGCCCTTATCATTAAAACCTTGTACCCTGAAATCGAAATAACCGTTGATGCAAGTTGTTGTGCAGGCGTTACCCCTGAAAGCCATAAAGCGGCACTTACAACGATGAAAATGTGTCAGATTAATGTAATAGGGGAGTAAGGTATGATTAAGATTAATAATGAAGTTGTGGAAGTTGAAAAATTCCCTGACGGAACACTTTTACTGAAGAAACACATACAGTTCGTTTTAGATTGTGATTATACAGTTCCAACTATAACTTGGCTGTTTGAAAACAACGAAGAACTTGTAACATTAATCTTTCTCACAAAACACCTGCAGTCAGTAGGCATTAAAACAATTTATCTTGAAATGCCCTACATTCCAAATGCAAGACAGGACAGAGTAAAGAGTTGCGAAGATGTATTTACCCTCAAATATTTTGCAGAAATTATCAATTCCCTCAATTTTAACTCCGTTGTTGTATTAGACCCTCATTCCGCTGTAAGCGAAGCACTTATCAATAATATCACAGTAAAAAGACCTGTAAGGTTAATTGAAAAAGCGGTGAGAAGCATAAGAAAAGAATCGGATATGATACTTTTCTTCCCTGACGAGGGTGCAATGAAACGATATTCCAATATGTTTGCAATTCCTTTTGCTTTTGGTATCAAAAACCGTGATTGGGAAACAGGAGCAATAAAAGGGCTTGATGTTTCAGGAGAGAAACACCGTATTGCAGGTAGAGATATTCTTATTGTTGATGATATATGCAGTAAGGGTGGCACATTCTATCACAGTGCCAAAAAGTTAAAGGAAATGGGAGCAAATAAGATATATTTGTGTGTAACTCATTGCGAGAACACTATACTTGACGGCGAATTGCTGAAAAGTGGGTTAATCGAAAGAGTTTACACAACAAATAGTATCTTTACCAAAGAGCACGAAAAGATAGAGGTGATTGATTATGCTGAGTGTTAATCCGATGTTGCTGATAGATTACTACAAAGCCGTTCACGCTGAAATGTTACCCAAAGGGATAACAAAATCAGTATCATACTTTACACCGAGAATGAGCAGAGTTGAACGGTGGGATAAAGTTGTTATGTTCGGCTTGCAGGGATTTATCAAAACTTACTTGATTGATTATTTCAACAAAGAGTTTTTTGAAAAACCTTTTGATGAAGTGATTGCAGAGTATAAAAGAGTTATGGATAATACTCTTGGTGAAAATGCGTATAAGATTGAAAAAATCGAAAAACTTCACAAGTTAGGTTATCTTCCGATTGAGATTGTTTCATTGCCCGAAGGTACAAGAGTTCCTATGCACATTCCGATGTTCGGCATAACCAATACTCACCCTGACTTTGCTTGGTTGCCGCAGTCACTTGAAAGTCTTATTTCAGCGGAAAGTTGGCACTCAATGATTGTTGCTACTGTCGGCTACACTTACCGTCAGATTGTAAACAAATATTATTACTTGACCTGTGATAATGATATACCGAGAGCGAGAGCATTAGGAGCATTTGACTTCAGGGGCGAGGAATGTACGGCTTCAGAAATAAAGGCAGGTGCGGCGTGGTGCTTATCTTTCCTTAACACCGCAACAGTACCGACAATTCCTTATCTTGAAAAAATGTACAATTGCGATTGTTCAAAAGAACCTGTTGCTTTTGGCAGTCCGAGTACGGAACATTCTGTAATGTGCAGTAATTATGCAATAGACGGTGACGAGGTTACTTTGCTCAAAAGGTTACTCAATGAGATATACCCTGATACTTCTTTTTCCGCTGTATTGGATAGTTACGATTATTGGAATGTAATTGATAACATATTACCTACAATTAAAGAGGACATTTTAAGGCATAACGGCTGTATGTTAGTCAGAGGTGACAGCGGTGATTGTGTCGAGGTTGTAACAAAAACTGTATTCAAATTATGGGATATATTCGGCGGTACAATTAACTCAAAGGGTTACAAGGTTCTTGACCCTCATATTAAGGCAATATACGGCGATAGTATAACCGTACAAAGATGCGAACAGATTTACAAAATCCTTGCAAAAAACGGTTTTGCTTGCTCAAATGTTGCTCTTGGTGTTGGTTCATTCTCAATGCAGTGCATAGAGGAAAACGGCGAACTTAAACCGTTCACAAGAGATACATTCAGTTCTTGCATAAAGGCAACATACTGTGAGATTGACGGAAAGCCTTATCCGATATTCAAAAATCCCAAAGACGGCGGTTTTAAGAAATCTCAGAAAGGCTGTTGCGTTGTTTGGGAAATGAATGACGAAATATACTTTGCAGACGGCTTGACTTGGGAAGAAGCAAGCAGAGCAAATATGCTTAAAACAGTTTTCAAAGACGGCAAAATGGTAAAGGAATATTCTCTTGCTGAGATAAGAGATAATCTGCATAGGGGGTGCTTCTTATGATTGAGAATTTCAATGCAAAAAAAGTCAAGAATGATTGTGTACAGTGGGTGCGTGATTGGTTCGCTGAAAACGGCAAGGATTGCAATGCAGTTATCGGCATATCAGGTGGCAAAGACAGTTCTGTTGTGGCGGCTCTTTGTGTTGAAGCACTTGGGAAAGATAGGGTGCTTGGAGTGCTTATGCCTAACGGCGAACAAAGCGATATTGAGTATTCAGAAATGTTGGTTAAGCATTTAGAAATAGAAAGTATCTGCATTGACATTCACCCTGTTGTTCGCAGAATCAAACACGCAGTAAGATATAACTTACAGGGAAATTGGAGCAAACAATCTTCAATCAATCTTCCTGCAAGAGTGCGAATGACTACACTCTATGCTGTATCTCAGTCTTACAATGGTAGAGTGGCGAATACCTGCAACTTATCTGAAGATTATATCGGATATTCTACAAGATACGGTGACAGTGCAGGTGATTTCAGTCCTTTGGCAATGCTGACAAGTGATGAAGTAATAGCAATAGGTGTTGAATGTGGCTTGCCTGATAAATTGGTGTATAAAACACCCTCAGACGGTCTTTGTGGGGTAACAGATGAAGATAACTTCGGCTTCACCTATGAAGTGCTGAACAAATACATAAGGACAGGTTTTTGCAAGAATAAGGACATTAAAGCAAAGATTGATGATATGCACACAAAAAATCTCTTCAAACTTCAGCCTATGCCCGTATTTCCATACAGCAACAAGTGAAGGAGGGGGTAAGTAATGTTAAGAGCAAAGCACAAAAGAGTAGATATTGAAAAAATCAAAATCCCTGCCGACTTTCTTGAATGTACGCCTAAGCCTGAAAAATTAATCCTCAAGACTGCAGACTACATAAACAAAGGTGAATTATCGCCTGTATATATTGATAAGGATTATAACCTGATAGACGGTTATTGCTCATATCTTATATACAAGACTCTTTATCACGAAAAAATTGTTTGTATTGTGGTAAGGGAAGAATAAAACAAAAAAGAGGGGCTATAACAGCCCCTCACTTTTTTATCTCAGCAACTCCCGTGTAAAAAAGAGATATTCAGCAGAATTTTCTTGATGTGCAACACTCTCAACCTTAATGCCTTTTGATTTCAAATCATTTACAATCTCATAATACTTAAATTTATCTCTTGAGATTCTTGAAGAGTTAGAAATTAAAAGGACTTCACAATTACGCACCGCTTGAATATCATCTGTTGTGAACAAAACCTTATAACCTTGTTCTGCGGCATATAGTTTACAAAACACCTCTTGCTTTTCCTTGTTATGACCCCGTACATAAATTATAGCCTTTTTCATACTATTCTCTCCTATTCAAGTGTTTTTATAAATTCAAAGTATTCGTGCATAGACATTTCTTTGTACATCTGTTGATAATTCATAAACTTATCAACATCATAGCCTTTCTTCAAAACAGTGTTTCTTATTTCGCTTGCTTTTTCCTTTAATTCTCCTCTTTCAAATGAATTTATAGTTTCTTTGCTTAAATCAAGATTAATGTGAAACATAAGCCTTGCAAGGTCAAACAACTCTTTTTCGCTTTTCATAGTGTCCTCCTATTAATAGACAGATATTAGTTTTTTGCCGAATTTATCAAAATAGATTTGATAGAATAAAGATGTTTCATAATCACCTATGCTTTTTTTATCATAAACGATAAGGCAAGAAACATCATCATTAAAAGTGACTTTATCGACAGCCTTATGAAACTCATTATTTGAGAAGTCAAGCACTTTGGAATAGATAGAATAACCATAGTGTTTTGCAAATCTTGCACATTCGTTGTATTTTTGATATATGCTTGTTTCAGAGTTATCGCAGACATAAATTACAGCGTTCATATAACCACCCCTTAAAGGCGGTATAGAACCGCCTTTATTTATTGTGTTGTTTCGTGATATAATGCTAATTACATATTTTTTCCGTGAATATGCTTTTTTCGGGGGAAAGACCGTTCTATTTTGACGGGTTCTAACTTTTGGATTACCCCCGTAAACCGCTCGTTATCACCGTCACCCATACGGCTAAAAGGCGTATGGATATGGACGGTGATTTTTTCTTTGCCGATAACAACTTTCTCAACAAAGGTCGCAAACATAATCCTCATAAATTCATCGTCAGCAGGGGAATAGTTGTTTTTAATATCCTCCATAAAATCGGTGATGAATTGTTCAATATCCTCTTGCGTTATATCATCGGCTTCGGCTATGTTTTTTCTTTTTTCTAATTCTTCTTCGATAATATATTTGCGGCGTGACAGTTCGCCGTTCTTTTCATCAAGCATAGCCTTGTTCATTTCCCCGTCAAGATATAACTCTGTTAATCTCTCTTGCCTTGTGAGGATTTGTGCCAATTCTTTTTTGAGTTGTGCAGTAGTTACAACGGGCGTATCTCTCATTGCTAAAACTTCTGCATAAGCCTGTTTTGCAATGAGTTTAATTTTATCATCAGACATTACCGCATTGATAACTGTTTTTAACACTCTCGGTTCAAACCAATCTTTATTGATGCTTGGATTCGTGCAACCGTTTTTGTGTTTCACCTTGCCTACACACTTGTAATAATAATTCAAAGCACCGTTTCGGGAACGCTTTGAACCTGCACCTGATATGTGAGCACCGCAATGTTCACAGTATGCTTTGCCCGTAAGGAAGTAGATTCGCTTTTGTTTTCTCTGCCTACCTCTTATTGCTGACTTGTGACATAACTTTTGAACAGTGTCCCACAATTCACGGTCAATAGGTGGATTTTTGATTATACCGTCAAGTCTGATTGTTTCTGTTTGCTCGATTGTATAAATATAGTTGCCGATATACTTTTCATTTCTCAGCAAGTCATACAGAGTACGGGTATTGAATTTCTTGCCCCGTTGATTGCGGTATCCCTCTTGGTTAAGTCTTTCGCAAATTTCGGTTTTTGGATAACCTGCGGCATATTCTTCAAATATCCTCTTAACAATTCTTGCGTTTTCATTCGGTCTGTAATATCCTTCTTCATCAAGTGAATATCCGAAAAGAACTTGACCGCCTGCGTGTTTACCTTTGAGGGCATTTTCTCTTAATCCTTTTCTGACCTCTACTGCAAGGTTAGCGGAATAGTATTGGTCGATTGTTTCAAGAAAGCCCTCTAATAACTCACCTTCAGGAGTATCATCAATCTTTTGACTTACGGATATAACCTTTATTCCAACATCTTTTAACTTCTTCTTATATAAGGCACTATCATATTTGTTACGGGCAAAACGGTTAAACTTATGAACCAAAACAAAATCCGCTTGCAAATGCCCTTTTAACAATTGACTAACCATTTTCTGAAAATCTTCCCGATTATCAGTCTTGCCGCTTATGGCTTCATCCTTAAACTCTGCAATTAATTCAATGTTTTCTCTTTCGCAATACTCACGGATTGCCCTCATTTGAGCGTCAATACTTTCTTCCCTTTGGTTATTGGAAGAAAATCGTCCGTAAGCAACAGCGGTTTTCCTGTATTTCTTTTTTCTTTCTATTGTTCGTATCATACTTGCCATTTTATCACTCCATTCCAACTAAACTTCTTCTAAATACATTTTCATAATCTCTTTATAAAGTTGTGTTTTTGTTTCTGCTGATAGTTCATTGCTTGTAAATACACTTTTGGCACGGCTTAACAATTCAAAACTTTCATCTTGTGTTTCTACTCCGAAGTAGTCAAGCCCTACACCGTAGAACTCTGCAAAGCGGTGTAATTCGGATAGGTGCGGTGTTCTGCGTCCGACTTCATAATTAGAAATTGTCGCACGACTCAGGTTTAATCTTTCGGACAATTCAACTTGTGTGAGTTTTCTCCCCTTTCTTAAAGTTTTTAGTTTGCTACCTATGGTTGACATTGAAGATAATACACTCCTTTCTATGGGATTGTAGTTGTGTACCGAGGCAGGTAACAACATAATCATAGTAACACAAAATGATAACGATGTGAAACATTATGCAAATACCATAAAACAAAATGCGAACATTTGTTGCTTTTTGCTATTGATTTGAAATTTCTATTGTAATATAATGATTACGACAGTTAGCAAATATCTGAAAATTATAACGAGGTGACACAATGAAGAACAAGCGAGGGTACACCGTGCAGGATAGATTGAAACAGGATATTAAATATGCTAAAGAAATGAAAGATACATCACATAGAAAAGTGTTGGCTACAAAAGCACTTGGAGCGGTTGACCTTGCCGTTGAGTTCGGATTAATTACATATAACGAATGGGAAAAGCACATAGATGATATTTTTAAGATAGCATAGGGCGAAAATGCCCCCCCTTTTTTTAATTTGAATGTGTCAATTTGTTAGCACTTGTTTACAAATTGTTCATATAATGTTTACAGTTTGTCTATTAACATTGTATTGCAAAAGTGTTATACTAAATATAGTAAAAGAAACCGTGTTGGTGCTTTTGCTGCGAACATTGAAAATTAAAGAAAGAGGTAAAGAAAATGAAAGAACCTAAATTTATCAACTGTGCAAACGATTTTTACGAATCACGATTTAATGAGGTTTGTGCCGCTTTAGAGCAGGGCGAAAAAGTCAAAGTTTACATTGACTGTATCGGTCACACCCGCAACAATATGGCACAAGAAGCGTACAAAGAACACCTTATTAAAAAGTACGGCGACAAACTGACAGTAGAACAGTCAAAAGGTGCTTATAGTTATTCTTACACTTACACTTTGCAGAAGTAAAAATCGCAGAGTGAAAAAGCCGAAGGGCGGCGGCAAAACCGCCCGATATGAAAGGAAGTAAGAACAATGCAGAATTACACAATAATCAATAGTATCACAAATGTCAGAAGAAAAGTAACAGAGGAACAATTAGAAAATATATATCGTAAAAATTCTTTTGCAATATTCAACGAAAGAGATTACAACAATTGGAAGCAAACAAAAATCAAGGAAGGCACTCTTATAATCGCAGAGTGATGAAGGGCACAGTCCTTAAGTAATGCGGCGGCAGCGGTCACAAGCCCGTTGCGAGAAAAAAGAGAGGGTATAAAATGAAAGCATTTGTGTATGACAAGAAAACAAGCGAAACTATAGCAACATTCTGTGATGTTGTTTATGTTCAGGAGTATGCAGACAGCATAGAAATAACTACACCTGATAACAAGCACAGATTCGATGTAAAGCAGGTCAAAACACGAATTTATCAAAACTGACGGCTTTAATGTGTCGTTTTGAAACATTTTGAAGGGAGGTGATTAAATGCCAAGACATAATTTATATATGTTTCGCTGTGAAAAGAAACTCACAAAGGGCGAAATGGCAAAGCGAACAAAAGTGTGCCGAACTACATACACGCTGATAGAGAACGGAGAGCGTGACGGTTCACATACTTTTTGGGAGAACTTACAGCGTGAGTTTAATGTGCCTGACAGCGAAATGTATAACCTGATGAAAAAAGAAGAAAGGGAAAAGTAAAATGCGTGGGAAACACCGAAAAGTCACCGTTAAATTAATCGAGCAGGAATACATAAATAATACAAGGTTAGTAGAATACCTTGCGAACAAATACAAAGAAAGAGGTCTTAAAAATGGGAACAACGAGAGTTGAATGTGGTGATGTGACATTAACTGTACTTACTACCGAAATTGAGGTTGGTAGATACGAAGAATTGATAGCAAAAGAGAAACGCTTGCAGTTGTTGGAAAACGCAGTGTTACATATGCCATATAATTCGCAGGCTGAATATGTTAAGAAAGTTTTTGATATTAAAGAGGTAAAAGAATGAGCAATGAAATTATGATTGTAAAGCAGTTGCCCGAAATCGAGGAACGCTTAGAGTTAATCAAAGCAGATGTTACCGAAAGGGTAAATAATGCAATGAGCCTTGTATGTACCGAGGACACTGTTGCGGAAATTAAGAAAATCCGTGCTGAACTGAACAAGGAATATCAGGCTTTTGAAGAACAGCGAAAAGCGGTAAAAAAGGCAGTAATGACACCTTATGAACAGTTTGAGGACAAATACAAGGAATGTATAACAACAGTGTTCAAAAAAGGTGATACTGACCTGAAAGGCAAGATTGATGAAGTTGAAAATACATTAAAAGAAGAAAAAGCGGCTGAAATTAAAGCCTACTTTGACGAATATCTTACAAGCAAGAATATTGATTTTATTTCTTTTGAAAATGCAGGTATCAGCGTTACATTATCGGCAAGCAAAAAAAGCCTTAAAGAAAAGGCAAAGGCGTTTATTGACCGCATTTGTGATGATTTGAAGTTAATAGATACACAGGAACACAAAGACGAGATTCTTTTTCTTTATAAGAAATCTGACGGTTTTTCATTCCTTAATGCGAGTAAATCAATAACTTTTGTTGCCGAGAAATACAGAGCGATTGAAGCAGCAAAGGCAAAAGAAGAAGAACGCAGAGCAAGAGCCGAAGCGGAGAAAAAAGCGGCTGAAAAGGTTGAAACGGTTATTGAAACACTCACACCGCCTACACCTGAACCGATAGCACCGCCTGTTGAGGAAGAAGAAATTTTAACTCTGAAATTCACAGTCAGAGGAAGCAGAACAAAACTCAGAGCATTAAAAGAGTTCCTGAATAACGGGGGATATGATTATGAATGAAAAAGTGAATATACCTATTGATGTGCTGTCATATTGGTATGCACAGGCAAAGAAATGTATTGAAAGATATACCCCTGAAACGGAGTATAATCTCCGAGTTTCATATAGAGCAGACCGCCTGAAAGAAGGCTACGAAATGGCAGTAAAAACAGTAGATTGCCTGAAAGGTATCTGCGAACAGAATATTGAAATTACAACAAATGAAAGCGAGGATAAATAACAATGAGTAATGAAGTACAGCAGGAAAGCAAAGAATTAGCCGTTGTTTATGAGGTGGACGGCGAAAAGATTAAATTAACACCGAAAATCGTACAGGAATACATTGTCGGTACAAGCGGCGAAATCACGCTCCCTGAGTTCAAAATGTTTACATCGTTGTGTTCTGCAAGAAAACTTAATCCATTCCTGAAAGAAGCCTATTGTATCAAGTTCGGCAATAGTCCCGCACAGATAGTTGTCGGTAAAGATGCAGTATTAAAAAGGGCTATTCGCAATCCGTTTTACAACGGTATGGAAAGCGGCGTTATCGTTGAAAAAGTTGATTCAGGTGAAATTGTTGAACGCAAAGGTACTTTCTATTTGAAAGCGAAAGAAAACCTTGTTGGCGGTTGGGCTAAAGTCTATCGCAAGAATTGGGAATACCCTACATATTGTTCAGTTGCTTTTGATGAAGTCGCTCAGAGAACAAAGGACGGAAAACTTAACTCAAATTGGAGTGGCAAAGGTGCAACAATGGTTGAAAAGGTTGCAAAAGTCAGAGCGTTGCGTGAAACATTCATTGAGGACTTAGGCGGTATGTACGAAGCAGAAGAAATGGGCGTTGAATTACCTGCCGAAAATACCGTACAGCGTGACGAGGTGATACAGCAGAACGAACCTATTGAGGTTGAAGCAATGCCTGTTGGTAATGTTGTATCAATGGACGAATTATAATTGAATATTCAAAATACTCCCTTGACAGATATTTACTATTTTGATATAATTTCCTTGTTGAATGGGTGCGAAACATTTAACAAACAATTCTATAATTATGTCAAAATCCGCAGGGGAAAGTGTGTTCGCACCATACAAGTACCTTGCGGTTTTTTGTTTTGGAGTAAAAAATGAGCAAGTTTATAGATTTAACAGGGCAACATTTTGGTAGTCTGACAGTTGTTGAGCGTTCAGAAAATGCAAAAGACGGCGGTGCAAAGTGGCTTTGCAAATGCGATTGTGGTAATGAATCAATAGTTTCCGCAGGAAATCTCAAAAGCGGTCACACACAAAGTTGCGGTTGTTATGAGAGAGAGCAGACAATCAAAAGAAGCACAAAACACGGGAAATGTGGAACAAGGATATATCAAGTGTGGAGAGATATGAAAAATCGGTGTTGCAGACCATTGACACACTCATATAAAACGCACGGAGCAAGGGGAATAAGCGTATGTGCTGAATGGCTACACGATTTTCAAGCGTTCTATGATTGGGCTATGGCTAACGGGTATGCTGATAATTTAACACTTGACCGAATAGACACAAATGGGAATTACGAACCGTCAAATTGCAGGTGGGCTACTCAAAAAGAACAGGCAAACAACAAAAGAAATAATCACCTTGTTACATACAAAGGTGAAACAAAAACTATCACACAATGGGCTGAAACAACAGGAATAAAAAGACAAACTATACAAAAAAGGCTTAAAAACGGGTGGAGTGTTGAGCGAACTCTTGAAACGGGGGTGATATAAAAATGGAATATGAAATTATAAGCACGGGGTCACAGGGGAACGCAGTTGTTCTTAACAAAAACATATTAATTGATATTGGTGTAAGTTTTAAGGCGTTAAAGAATGTTTACAGGAATTTGAGTTTAGTGCTATTAACTCATATCCATTCCTAACCGACCATTTTAATATCAAAACTATTAAGAAGTTAGTTGATGAAAGACCGACTATTAGAGTGGGTTGCTGTGAATGGCTTGTAAAACCGCTTTTAGACGGTGGAATACCGAAACAAAGCATAGATGTGTATAAAATCGGCAAAATTTACGATTACAAAGCATTTAAGGTTGCACCTGTCAAACTATATCACGATGTACCAAACAACGGCTATCGGCTTTATATTGACGAGAAAAAAGTATTATATGTAACTGATACAGGGCACTTACAAGGTATCACCGCAAAAAATTACACCCTTTATTTGCTTGAGAGTAATTTTGAAGAAGAAGAATTGGAAAAGCGAATAATTGAAAAAACGGCAACAGGACAATATGTTTACGAATTTAGAACGGCAAAATATCACTTGTCGCACGAACAAGCGAGCGAATTTCTCCTTAGAAATATGGGTAAGCATAGCAATTATGTGTTTCTTCATCAGCATAAGGAAAAGAAAAGCAAAAAATCAAGAGAGTGGGAGTATCAAGACGAATAATGGAAATTAACAAGATTTACAATATGGACTGTTTAGAGGGAATGAAACTAATTCCTGATAAGAGTATTGATATGATAATAACTTCACCACCATATTTTAATTTGAGGGATTATGGAACTGAAGGACAAATAGGGCAAGAAGAAACATATGATGATTACATAGACAGTCTTATGTCTGTATTCAACGAGTGTTACAGAGTTCTCAAAGACGAGGGAAGTTGTTGGGTGAATATTGATGATGTTTACCAAAAGCAATCTCTTGCCTGCATACCTGATAGATTTAAGATAAAAATGGTGGATAGCGGTTGGATTTGCCGAAATGAGATAATATGGCATAAACCAAATGCAATGCCGTCAAGTGCAAAGACACGATTTAACAATGATTATGAAAAGTTATTCTTCTTCACAAAGAAAAATAAGTATTATTTTGAAACGCAATACGAACCGCTTAAATCAGTTGTTCCGACTACACCAAAAAGAGCAAAAAACAAAACAAGCAAATACAAAGACACTAAACAAGAAAGCACTGTAAGACAAGGAATGAACAAAAGCCGAGGACAGAAATTAGTTTTTTTGCGAAAAAATTTACCCTCACAAGAAGAGTTTGTGTCATTTATGAGAAGCCGTATAACAATCGAGAAGATTGTAGAAAATTCTGCCCTTAAACAGAGCAAAGTTGAACATTGGTTCAGACGGGATAAAAGTGGTTTTGCATATCCTTCAGCAGAAGATTGGAATAGCATAAAATGGCTTGTTGATGATTGGAGCAAGGAGTTTCAAAAAATAGACCAACAATTGAATGATATAACAATTGAAACGGACGATATTTTGAAAAATGTTGAAAAGGGGCGTATAAAAAGAGCCATATGGAGCATTAACACAAAACCATTTAAGGGGTGTCATTATGCACCCTATCCCGAAGAGTTGATTAAAATTCCTATTTTGGCGTGTTGTCCCGTCAAAGGCATCGTGCTTGACCCCTTTATAGGAAGCGGTACAACGGCGAAGGTTTCTGTAGAAAACAACCGCAATTATATAGGATTTGAACTTTCAAAAGAGTATTGCGAGATTGCTGAAAAACGCATAAATGAGCATATCTATAATGTGTCGGTTTGTTAGCAAAATAAGAGGTAAGAGCAATGAGCGAATTAACAGGAAAGATTGTTGATATGAGCCTGAATTTTGCTTCAGGAAAGCCCAAAATCACGCTTGAAGTCAATGAGAAACAGGCGGCAATGTCAATTTATGATGAATTGAAAAATCACGAAAAAGTATCAATTCAGATAGAGAAATACAGGGAAAAGCGGTCATTAAATGCAAACTCTTATTTTTGGTTGCTATGCGGTAAATTGGCTGAAAAACTCAGTGATGAAAAAGTCAAACATACCAAAGAGGAAATATACCGCAATGCAATAAAAGAAATAGGCGTTTGGTATGATGATGAAATTGAGCCTGATAAGGTTAAATGGCGTTGTACGGCGTGGGGATTAATTGGGCTTGGTTGGTTCACGGAACGAGTTGATTTCACGGCTGACGGTGAAAAAGAAATAATCCGCTTTTATTATGGCAGTAGCCGCTACAACAAACAGCAAATGAGCCGCCTGATTAATAACATAGTGCAGGATTGTGAAGCAGTAGGTATAGAAACAAAAACTCCTGCGGAGATAGCAAATTTAATAAGTTTGTGGGGAGAGGAAAAATGACTAAGCAAAGTATTCTACAGGGTGACAAAAAAGAATGTTACATAACAGGGCAGACAAATAATCTTCATCTTCACCATATCTACGGAGGTACAGGACGAAGAAAAATATCTGATGAAAACGGCTTTGTTGTGTACCTTGCAGGTTGGCTACATAATCAATCAAACGAGGGAGTACACGGCAAAAACGGACACGAACTTGATTTGATGTTAAAGCAACATTGCCAACGCAAATACGAGGAAACACACAGCAGAGAAGAGTTTATTGCACTCATAGGCAAGAATTATCTTTAATGCGTCACTTTGTAAGCAGTATTAATAATTTGTTAATATTTTTAACAAATCAGCACAACAATTTTATTTTACACTAATACAAAAAAAGGAAGAAGCGGTATGAAAAAGGTAGAGAACGAATGTGTACAATGTGGATTGCCCTGTTTGGGGAGCAGTTGCCCGAACAGAAGTGTAACCCGATTCTATTGTGACAATTGCGGAGAGGAAGAAACTCTTTATAAGTATGAGGGTGAAGAACTCTGCATTGAATGTATAAAAAAATCATTAACTGAGGTGACAGAATAATGCTTAACAGCGGAATAATTATGGGACGCTTTGTGGCTGACCCTGAACTTCGCACAACCACAAGCGGAAAGAATGTAACATCATTTACCCTTGCAGTGCCGAGAAACTATGACAAAGAAAAAACTGATTGGATTGACTGCGTGGCTTGGGAAAAGGCGGCAGACCATATCTGCAAGCATTACAGAAAAGGCAGTTTAATATGCGTTCAGGGTTCATATCAGACAAGAACATTTGAAACGAACAACGGCGAAAAACGAAAAGTAACGGAACTTGTTGTGGAACAATCTCATTTCTGCGAAAAGAAACAGGATAGTGGCAATACAGCAACGGGTTCAGCACTTAACATTCCCGATATTGATACATCGGACGATGACCTGCCGTTCTAAGAGGTGAAAACAATGACAGAAAAACTTGAATTTTATTGGAGTTGTCTGCCGATTGGTAAAAGAAATGCAATATCGTATTCTGAATTAGCAGACTTGTGGAGTTGTTCATATCGAAAAGTCCGTAGCATACTACACGAATTAAGTAGCCTTGATAACGGCGATGATTATGTTTTAATCCGCAGTAGTAAAAACAAAGGATTTTACCTTACAGATAATACCGAAGAAATAGAGCAGTACAGACGGGAATGTATGAACAGAGCAAGACATACATTTGCACCGTTAAAAAAGATAACAAGAGTTCAAAAAGATAGCAACGGTCAGAAAAGCCTTTTTGATAGTCCGTTGAAGCAACTGAGAATAGCAAAGGGACTGAGCCAAATAGAAGTTTGCGAGTTCCTTAAAAGCAAAGGGGAAAACATAGACCCTCCCCTGCTTTCAAAATTTGAGAATACAGTATGTTCACCTACAATCTCTCAAACAATGTTGCTTGCGGTACTCTATGAAGCAAATCCAACTGATTTAATGGAATAACTATGAGCAATTCAAACTATAAAGAATATGAACGACTGATAATTGCGATAATGCATCAGGCAGTATTGGATTATCGAAAAGCCGTTAAAAAGACGCACAGCCCCGACAAGTACGAAAAGCGAAACGGGACATTTGCAAAAAAAAGTCTTGAACGCTTCTTTTTATCAGATTGGGGACAATTGTTGTCAGGTAACAACGGACAGTTTATTGTTGATAAATTAAGAGAAGAAGCGATAGAAGGAGAAATAGACGAATGAACGCAACAAAAACCTGTGTAATACTTCACGGAATTGTAACGGTGACATTTATTGTGTGCATAACGATAGCCGCTATTTATTCCAATAAATACGGTTTGCTTTGGTGGTATTTAATACCTGCCGTTTTTGGTTCTGTGTCGGTATCAAGTGACGAAAAGAGCAGGGAAAACAACAAAACCGAAGAACCCTCAAGCGTATCATCATTTGGTGACGGAATGAAACATTTTTGATGAAGTTATCAAAACTTATTGACATTTTACATTATTTCGATATAATATTCTTGTGATAACGGTATTAGCGGTGCTGTTACACAGTAAAGAAAATATTGTTATCACAAGGGCGTATTGTATGCGAGTGCCGCTAACACTCCATACGGTACGCTTTTTATTTTGAAAGGAAAGTAATAATGGGTGACTACATATCAAACCGCATAAGGTGTAAGCACTGCACACATTTTGAGGAAATCCCCAATGAAAAATATTTAGGCAAATGTCATTTGTTCCGTATGGGAGAATTTCCTTTTTTCTTAATAAGTAAAAATATGCAGAATCCATTTTGTTTTAGGGAAAGGAGTGGGCGAATTGGCTGATGTAAAATGGATAAAGATTTGCACAGATATTTTTAATGATGAAAAAATAATACTCATTGAAAGTATGCCCGAAGCAGACGGAATAATTGTTATATGGTTCAAATTGCTTTGTATGGCAGGAAAACAAAACAACTCAGGTGTGTTTATGCTTAACGATAGGATAGCCTACACCGATGAAATGTTGTCAACGATTTTCCGCAGACCTATTAACACGGTAAGACTTGCATTAAAGATGTTTGAGCAATACGGAATGATAGAGATTGTTGACGGAACAATTACTATTCCGAATTGGGAGAAACATCAGAGTTTAGATAAACTTGAAAAAGCAAAAGAACTTAACAGGCAGAGGGTAGCAAAACATAGAGAAAAGCAGAAACTTCTTGCCGAAAACTCAGAATGTAATGATTACAGTAATGATTGTGAAATGGATTGTAATGCAACAGATAAGAATAGATTAGAAGAAGATAAGAAAGAGAATAGAATAAGAATAGATTATGAACAAATCAAAGATTTGTATAACGATATTTGCATATCGTTTCCACGCTTAACCGTGTTGTCTGATAAAAGAAAACAGGCAATAAAAGCAAGGCTTAATACATATTCTGTAGAGCAATTCAAAGAAATGTTTGAAAAAGCAGAAGCAAGTTCTTTCTTGAAAGGTGCAAATAACCGAAATTGGCAGGCTAACTTTGATTGGTTGTTGAAGGATAGCAACTTTGCAAAGGTTCTTGACGGTAATTATGAAAACAAATCACATCAGCCGCAAGTAAATGCAGGTATTGTAACCATTAAGGGCAAGAATTATGAGTACAGAAACGGCAAGTATTACATACCAAACGGAAGCGGCATAGCGGTTGACCCGTATGCTGAAGATGATTTAGATTTTCTCGGATAAAAGAAGAAAGGGCGGTAAACGGTGGATTTATTAAGTGTTATTAATGATTTAGAAGCAAAAGCCAAAGAGAACATAAAAACAGAGCCGTCCGATTATAGGGGGCAAGACGGACTTTTATACTGTGGTAATTGCAATACTCCTAAACAATGCAGGGTTGTTATTTTCGGAAAAGAGCGAACTCCATATTGCTTATGTAAATGTGCAGAAGAAAAAAGAGATAGAGAAGAAGCGGAACAAAAAGCAAGAGTCGAAGCGGAGAGAAAAGCAGAACGAATAAAAACATTGCGAAAATTAGGTTTTCCTGATGCCGATAAAGACAAAGACAGGGATTTGCAAAATTGGACTTTTGCAAACGATGATATGGCTAACCCGAAAATAACCAATGCGATGCAGAAGTATGTTGATAATTTCGCTGAGTTTAGGAAACAAGGCAAAGGATTAATCCTTTACGGAACAGTGGGTATAGGAAAAACATATGCCGCCTGCGAGGTTGCAAATGCGTTAATAGATAAAGGTATTCCCGTATTGGTAACAAACTTTGCAAGACTCACAAATATAATTCAGGGGAAATTTGACGGCAGGCAGGAATACATAGACAGTCTTAATGAGTTTGAGTTGCTTGTAATTGATGATTTATCATCAGAGAGAGATACGGAATATATAAACGAGCAAATTTTTCAAATTGTAGATGCAAGATACAGAGCCGCCTTGCCGATGATAATAACAACTAACTTATCTATTGATGAACTAAAGAACCCTGAAAACATCAGAAAACAAAGGATTTATGATAGGGTGTTGGAGCGTTGTCACCCCGTTTTAATGGAAGGGCAAAGCAGACGAAGAAAAAAAATCAGGGAAGAATATGACGAAATGCAACATCTTTTGGGTTTGTAAAAAAGGAATGACAGTATGGCAGTATTTAAGGATTTAACAGGCAATAGATATGGCAGGCTTACGGTAGTAAAACCGCAAGGGAGAAATAAATATGGAAAAAGTTTATTTCTTTGCAAATGCGATTGTGGAAAAGAGATATTGACACTTGGTAACAGTTTGCAGTGTGGCAGAACAAAGTCTTGTGGTTGTTTTAGAATAGAAAAATCGCTTGATAAAGTAAATGCTCTTGCAAAACACAATAAATCAAACACAAGATTGTTCAATATATGGCACTCTATGAAACAAAGGTGCTATTATACAGAACACAAAAGTTATGAAGATTACGGCGGCAGGGGAATTGCCGTGTGCGAAGAATGGCAGGAGTTTGAACCATTCTATAAATGGGCTATTGAGAACGGGTATGCAGATAATCTCACAATAGACCGCAAAGATGTAAACGGGAATTATGAGCCGTCAAATTGTCGGTGGGCTACACCAAAAGAGCAACAAAACAACAAACGGAACAACAAAATTTATGAATATAAGGGCGAAAAGCACAATCTCAGCGAATGGGCTTCTATAACAGGAATTGATAGAGATGTGTTGGAGAAACGCCTAAAAAACAATTGGAGTGTAGAAAAAGCACTAAGCACCCCAAAACGAAAAAAACAAAGGTGTGAGTAAATGGATAATTGTTTTCAAATAAACAGACGGTTGCCCTCTCTTAATGAAGTGATAGACCAAAACCGAGCAAACAGACAAAAAGGTGCAAGAATCAAAACAGAAATTGAAGCAGCAATCGGTTGGGAAATTAAACTTGCTCTTGCAAGTGGAAAGTTAAAAAAAATAAATGAACCCGTTGTGGTATATATAAATTGGTGCGAGAAAACGAAGCGGCGTGATGTGGATAACATTCAGAGCAGTGCAAAATTTATATTAGATGCCCTTGTGAAAAATGGTGTGCTGCCAAACGATAACAGGCGATATGTAAAACAAGTCTATCATACCATTGTTGACAGTGACAGAGATTGTGTTGTAGTGAAATTTGAGCCTGCATAAAATGAGTCGCTTTGTAACTATTGTTCACAGTTTGTTTACAATTCTTTTACAGTTTATCTATTAACATTGTCTTACAAAAGTGCTATATTGTAGACACAAAGTAAAAGAGAGGTATATAGATATGAAAGAATATAAGATTGAATGTACTTTGAGCGAACTTGAAACGATAATGACGGCACTGAGAAACGAACTTGAAAAACAAGATGTAAACTCAACGGGCTATATGTTTTTAAGCGAAGCAATCGCAGCGGTAGCCGATTTTACAGTGATTAACTAAAGAGAGGTAAGCAAGATGAAATACTATATCAAAATAACAGACAAGAGAGTAAATAAGGTGTTTTATAAACGCTATAAATGTATAGAGGGCTTTGCATACGATAAAAATTTATGTTGGCAGTTTTCAAAACAAGGTGCAAAAAAGATTATAGAACGCCTTAAATATGAATATCGCTACAATGATAATCTTGTGTTTGAACTTGAAGCCGTAGAATAAAAGAGAGGTAATAAAAATGACTGATAGAATAGAAGAAGTGATATGAGAAGAAAGCGACAAATGGAGATTGCTTGACAGTGCTTATAAAATCGAAGGGTGCAGAAGCGGTTTATTATATCTTGATGAAGTCAACAAAAAGTTAATCGAAATTGGTTACAATGAAGGTTATGAAATGATACTAATAAGAATAAAAAAAGCACAATAAACGCAGAGTGGCAGCCGAAGGGCTGTTAATGCGGTCAGATAGACGGTCACAAACCCGATAATCAAAAGGCATTAAAAGAAAGCACCGAGGGCGGCGGGTAAACCGCCTGAAGCAAAAAAGAGGTAAAAGTAATGAGCAATATATTACAAATTGTAGAAAATGAGCAGACAAGCGAATTTTACCCGACACCCGAAAGCCTTGTAAAAGAAATGTTGGCGGGTGTAAATTGGGATTTTATTCATACTATATTAGAGCCGTCAGCAGGCAAAGGCGATATTTTGCGAGTATTGGCAGAGAAAGAGAATTTACACAGATGTGTGAAATTTGATGTTGACTGTATAGAGATTGACCCGAATTTGCGGGCGATACTTAAATACAATTTTTCAGCAGAGAGAAAAAGAGAAATACTGAGCAGAGAAAACGAAATTGAAAAAAGCCGTGTTTACAACAGAGAATTACATAAATATGAAGAACTTACACCGACACTTGCACGGGAATATCGAACTCTTAAAGCAGAGAGATTGACATTCTTTGAGAACGGCATACATATTGTTCACGATGATTTTCTTACTTATTCCCCCTATAAGCAGTATGACCTTATTGTTATGAATCCCCCATTTTCAAACGGCGATAAGCACCTTTTGAAAGCATTAAAAATACAGGAAAAGGGCGGCAGTATTATTTGCTTGCTTAATGCCGAAACAATCAAAAACCCCTACACAGATACACGCAGAGAGTTAATTAATCTTCTTAATAAGCACAATGCAACGATAACATATATAAACGATGCCTTTGTATCAGCAGAGCGAAGAACAGGCGTTGAAGTTGCCTTGATTAAGGTTTCCATTGAGAAAGTACAGGAAGAAAGCGACATATATAACCGATTGAAAGAAGCAGCAGAAATAGAAGATTTTGCTCCCGAAGCAACAGAACTTGATGTTACAGATTTTATTAAAGCGGCTATAAATCAGTTTAATGTTGAGATAAAAGCAGGTCTTGAACTGATAAGACAATACCGTGCATTAAAGCCGTATATGTTGCGTTCATTTGATACGGTGGAAAAGAGAAATGCAGACGGCACAGTAACCCGTGAATATGAATCTAAAGCACCGATTTTGAGATTAACCGTTGAATATAACCGTTCTTATGATGATGTTTCTACAAATGAGTATGTAAAATTAGTACGGCTGAAATATTGGAGAGCCTTACTTTCAAATAAACAGTTTGTTGGAAAACTTACAAGCAAATTACAAAGTGAATATCAGTCAATGGTTGATAAACTCAAAGAATATGATTTTACAGAGTTTAATATTCGTACACTTCATAATGAAATAAACTCAAAAATCAAATCGGGTATAGAAGATGAAATTATCAAAATGTTTGACCGCTTAACTGAGGAACATTCATATTATCCTGAGTGTTCAAAAAATAGGCACTTATATGACGGTTGGAAAACCAACAAAGCACACAAAATTGACAAAAAGGTTATCATACCTTGTTACGGTGTTTTTGATAGTTGGGACGGCAGACCACGCACATATAATGTCAAAGGTGTATTAGAAGATATTGAAAGAATTTTCAATTTCTTTGACGGTGGTATGTCACGGGAAGTGGACTTTTGGGGAACTCTTGAAAGTTGTTTTAATCGGGGCATTACAAAGAATATCGAATTAAAATACTTCAGTGCTACTTTCTATAAAAAGGGTACGGTGCATTTAGTGTTTAATTGCCCCGAACTGATAGAGCGATTTAACATATATGCAGCACAGTATAAAAAATGGTTGCCGCCAAACTACGGCAAAACAAAGTATAAGGATATGACAGCCGAAGAAAAAGCGGTTGTAGATAGTTTTCAGGGCGAGAAAGCATATAATAATATTTTGGAAAATTCAAACTATTATCTTGCACCTGTCGTTAATAATCAGGTGTTGATGTTGGAGGGGTAAATAAGATGTATAAAAATATGTGTGAAATATTAGAAGAAAAAGAGCAAGGTGTAGTTAGATTGCAAAAGTTCAGAGCCGAGGGATTGCAGGCTATGCTACAACGAATACCCACGGGAGAATATGTCAGACTTATAGTTGATAACGAGTTAATGATGTCAAATACACCTATGGAAAAAAGAACATCATCAGAATTTGTACTAAACTCTTACGGTGATGTACTTATATGTGGCTTGGGTATCGGATTGGTTATAATGCCCTTGCTTGAAAGTGAAAAAGTCAAGTCTATTACAATAATAGAAAAGTATCAAGATGTTATTGATTGCGTTCTCCCTCAAATAAAAAAGTATGATACTCACAATAAATTAAATGTTATCTGTCAAGACTGTTTTGAGTTTGAAACAAAAGAAAAATATGACACGATTTTCATTGATATTTGGGGAAGCATTAACAGTGATATTTATAAGGAAGAAATGTTGCCGTTAAAAAGAAAATATCGAAAGTTCCTCAGTGTTTACGGCAAAGAGAATAAGAATATTTTTGTTTGGGCTGAGAACTACGCAAGATATGACAGGCGATTGGTTTAATGCCATAACAGGAGAAAACAAGATGAATAATGTTCTTTATCACCTTTGCCGTCATTGTGTTTGCATAATGAACGGTTGGATTCCTTACCCGTCAACAGTATTGAGTAAAGTTTGCGAAATGTCACTCTATCAGACAAGAAAAGAACTGAAGAAATTAAAAAAACAAGGGCTTGTTGTTGCTGATAGATACTGTGAAATCGGAGAGGACAGCAACTACTTGATAAACGGCTACACCATAACCGAAAAAGCCAAAAGTACGGAAGAATACATAAAGGCTTATAACGAGGAAAGACAGTTATGCAAGGAAACATTGCATATCGACATAGGAGAACCGAAATGAAAATGCTTGAAACCGTGCAGAAAGCACTTAAATATCTCAAAGGAAGTTTTATAAATCATAACAACGAAATTATTCTGATACCTAAATTCAATGTTTACACTTTGCTTGACGATGTGGAAACGGACGATGATTTTAAGGTGAAACTTTGTGAATGGTTAAGCCGTGACTGTTGTTGTGCATTGAGATATTCGCAGAATAAAAGACTTGAAAGATATTGGCAGGAGAATACCGATGCTTTTAATTACATATGCGGAACAAATTTTACGGTTGAGCAAATGAACTATATTTACACTTATTTGGGTAACGGCATAAAGCACTCACTCGCAGAAATGTTTGTAAAGAGCGGCTTTGATTTATCTGTTATTGAAAATTCAGTAAAGGCGGTGTGAAATAGTGACCGATGCAGAAGTTATGAAAAATACAAGGTGTTGTGCAGATAATTATTGCAAAAATTGTTCATTACAAGGTAAACCGAATTGTAAAAATATGCTTCTCTCTTTTGCGTGGAACACTATGTATAACCAAAAAGAAGAGAATAACTGCCAAAAGGCAGATATTGAAAGGTTGAGGAATGAAGTTATTTTTGCATACAAAATTACAAGAACCCAAACAATAAAAGAGTTTGCTAAAAAATTTAAAGATAAACTACAGCACAGAGCATTATTTTCTGTGATAGATACTATTGACGAAACTGTAACGGAAATGGAGAGTGCCGACAATGAGTGACAAAAACTACACCGAAGAAGAAGTAATGTCTGCATTGGAACTGCGTATGTACAGAGATACACTTTGCAGAGAAAGTTTTGAGTTAATCAAAGCAAAAAACCTTGAAATAGACCGCCTGAAAACGAACCTGAATGTGTACGGGCAGGAGTTACAGAGAAAGCAATCGGAAGCGTTTAGGGAGTTTGCTGATATGTTTGCAGAGAAAATTATTACTCTTTTTAATATGGAGTATTCACAAGCAGAAGCCGCAAGAGAATACAAAAAAATAATTGTAAAAGAAATGGCAGGTGATACGGAATGATTGATTTGAAGCCTTGTCCGTTCTGTGGTTGTGAATTGGTTGCAAAAAAAGAAATTTGGAGAAATGAAAGAACAGGTCGTACAGGGGAAGTTGATGTTTATTGTCACCCTTACAAAAATTGTTTGCTTGATTATGTCAGATTTCATTTTTACAGTAATCCGCACAAAATAGAGCAATGGAACAAACGCATACAGGAGGGCGAATGATGAAAATAAAAGCAAAAAAGAAGCAGAAAATAGAAGTTGGCGTAAAAGACTGTAACACTTGCGAACACAACATAAGATGTGCTGAGTGTGTTTACAGTAATGAAGAACTAAGTGTTGATAAGGCTCTTCAGATACTCACAGGATATTGCAATAAACACACAGTATGTGACAAGTGCCGATTACTTGATAAAGAAACAGGCTATTGTGTATTTAAAAAAGGAGTTTTGCCCTGTGATTTTCAAGAGTATTTAGGGGTAGGTGCTGAAAATGATTAAGAGAATAAGAGAATACTTTTCTTTGCAAAGAAGAATACAGCACGAAGTCTTAGAAACTCTTGCTTCAATATGCTTGTGGCTACAATATGACAGTCGGCATAATCGCTATGGAGAGTTTATGTACGGGCATTATGAAACCTTAAAATCCTTGTCTGAGGAAATAAGAGCAAAGGAGCAGAGGAAATGAAAGAGTTAAAGCCTTGCAGATGCGGAAGTACAAACATAGCCATTGAAGAAGAAAGTTTTTTTGTTATGAGTAGGTGTTTGATAGGGTGTTTATGTTGCAGAAAAACGGTAATGAAGTTCGCATTTACGCAAAAAGGAGCATATAAGCAAGCGGTTAAGGCGTGGAACGGAGGTACTGCAAATGAAATATAATATGTGCGGCAACTGTGACTATTGCGACAAGTCCCGAACCAATGACAAAGGGCAGGTCAGATGTGTTCGGATACATTCCTATGTTGATGCTGAAGGGGATTGCCCCGATTATATTAATCTCAAAAAAACAGATATTTATAACAAAGTTTCGGGGGTGCTGAATAATGTCAAATGAATGTATATACTGCAAAGACGAAGTGTGCGTAAATGCAGATTGCCCGTTGTGTGCCGATTTTTGCCCTGTGATTGACACACCTGATTTGTGCAAATGGGAGAAAAGAGAAACAACAGGAGAGTCAGAAAAGGTATGTTCAAAATAATCAAAAATCCTTATACATACTCATACGATGAAGCAACAAAGGCGGTCAATGAAAATGGCGGCTATTGCCCTTGTATGATAGAGAAAACCGAGGACACAAAATGCCCGTGTAAAGAGTTCAGAGAACAACAGAAAGAGGGCGTTTGTCATTGCGGAAGATATAAAAAGGTAGGTTGTTAATATGGCATACTATGCTTTCAAAAACATACGAAACGGTAAATTAATAAGCGGAACAAACTTCAGCAAATATCCCCACGAACAAATCCTTGAAGATAACGAACATCGTACTCCCTTAATTCTTTCCAAAATAAGCGTAGGAATTGAAGCCAAAACAAGAAACATAAACCCGAAAACATATAAAGTTGTTCAGGTCGAGGTAAAAGAAGTTCAGACAATGAAAAATATCAAACTCAAATGTCCTTTTTGCGGAAATATAGTAGAATTATTTTCTGATTATTTTGACGCTTTTTGTGACGAGTGCAATGCTCAGTATTATGCTGATGATAAAGTTTGGCACAGCCGCAAAACAGGTGAAAATCGAAAGGTGGGTGATTAAATGAACATAATTCTATTTGCAATAATCGGAGCAACAATAGATGCAGGTGCTTGGTATTGGGTGTGCTTCGGTGCTTTTTGCTTGTATAAATATATAAAATTTGTGTTGAATCTCTCAAAAGTTATAGGGCACGGGGGCGGTTAAATAGATGAAGAATTGTTTTTATTGCGGAAAACGGAGAACAAGCCGAAACCCCTTTTATAAACTCGACAAAGACGGGAATGAAATCTGTCAATCCTGTATGCGTGAGGGCTACACAAAATCTGCTCTTGAAATCATCGAGCACAATAAGCAAGTTGATATAAGAAAGGAGAAAGAGGGGGAATGACATTTACAAAATTAACAGATGAAATATCTGTCTATCTTGCAAGTAAAATACCTGATATTAATATTCATACACTTAAAGAAATAACAGAATATCTTGCCCATAAAACACATAATTTCTCGGTAGGTATGGTAAACGCAGAAAGAGAAAGGTATCGTGTGGAAATTAATCAAGTCTATAAAGACTTCAAAAATGAAATAAGGCGTATTAACAGAGCGTGGGAAAAAGATGTTAGACGCATTGACAAAAAGTATGAATATATGGCTAATCACACAACTCAGGAAGTAGTACGGTGTAAGGATTGCATATATAACATTGAGGGAAAGTGTTATCACCCTAAGAATGAAATTAAAAAAAATATTCCCGAAATCGGACAACATTACAAACTTCTCCTGAATTTAAGCGTTGAAGATAACCATTATTGCAGTTACGGAGAAAAGAGGGGTCAAAAATGACAGAAACAGAGATTATAAAGACTTTGGAAAACTTGCTTGAACAAGGCAATACCCCTATTAATAATTGTTTTTTAGTGCTTATTGGTAAGCAGACTATAAAAGAAACCCTTGACCTTATCAACAGTAAAAATGAATACATAAAGAAATGCGATAACCTTGAAAGAATTGCTGATAAGACTATTGCTTCACAAAAGGCAGAGATTGAGAGGTTGCAAATAGTTAATAAAGGTACGGAATTAATTATCGACAACCTTGTAAAAAGAAATGGCAGGTAACACCGAATGAGTGAACATAAATGTTGCGGAACTTGTGTGCATTATAGACCTAATTCAAATATCCTACACGGAAGCGGTGTTTGTAAGGAATATGAAGCATTAGTTTATTATGATAAGTTCCCTTGTGGTTGGTATTGTAAAAGAAAGGTAAGTGACACGGAATGAGAATAACAGAGAACATTGATTTAATGTGCCCTAAAGGTTTTTATTGTATGAAAAATGCAAAAAACAAATGTCCGAGATTGAACTTTCAAAGCAATAAACCTTATTGTGAAGTTTTTTATCCATTTTTAGAAACAGACAGACACGGAAATGTGATAAAAGATGAACGGTGTTTATTGGCTGAAAGAAAAGCGAGAATTGAAGAGTAAAGGCAGGTGCAAGAATGAACATTAAAAAGATTGACGGAGAAACGGGCAGTATAACTTTGACAATGAGTGATACAGAGTTAAGAACGCTTACAAATTTATTGTGTCAGGCAAGAAAACACATTGATTTCAGTGACAATGAGTATATCTTGAACGCTGAACTTTTTACGGCAATTACAATTTTACATCACGGTAAAATACCTGCGTTTGAACGAGAGCATATAAATGAACTATATGAGAAAGGCGGTGCTGAGTAATGGCAAGATATGTTGATGTTGAAAAATTGATTGCTGAATATGACAGAGTACACATCGGAGCGGCAGGCGGTGCAAGAAAACTTATGGAAGAAGCACCTACAGCCGATGTTCAGGAAGTGAAGCACGGGGAATGGGTTGTTGAAGCGTATGACGATGATAACAGAATGATGATAATTCCATATGTCAAACATCAACACTCTGAACCATTTTGTTCAAATTGCGGAAAAAGGGCAGTATTAAACGGTGCGGAAGATTATGTAACATCAAGGTATTGTCCTCATTGTGGTGCAAAAATGGGACGGAGGAAAAGAAAGTGAGCAACATTGAACATCTTTTGGAGAACGCTATTTCTGAGGTTGAAGCAGGACACGATATTGACGATTTTCGGGCATTAACTTATCCAATAAATACAAGCGATATGCTTGAAAGAGTGAGTGCAACAATAGAAGAAATATGGCAAATGGCGGTATATGTGGTTTGCACCCACGATAACGCAAAAGAAAGCGAATCGGCAGAACCGCTGAAGCCCAAAAAGGCATATTATGAAGGAAAATTGGTAAATTACCATTGTCCTAATTGCGGCGAAGCACAAGGCTATAAAGTAAACAAAAAGTGGCAAAAATTTTGTCCTTATTGCGGTCAGGCTTTTGATTGGAGGAATATATAATGACAAAAGAGTCTTTTGAGAAAGCAAAGGAACTTTTTGAGAAGGAAGCAAGAGCACAACATATCATTGATGTTGTTGAAAAACCAATTCAAAGTAATTTAGACGAGCGGACAGATGAAAAATCAGACTTCGTTCTGCGGCGTGAGGGAGAAAGAATAAACGGTAAGCCTATTGAACTTACTTATGGCGAACTTGCGGTTATAAAAAAAGCCTTTGAAGATGAAAGGCATAAATTAAATCGGGAAATCGCAATGCTTTAAGGGGGGGCGTAATAATAATGAGTGATATACAACGATGCGAATACTGTATTGATTGCGATATGTTGGACTATTGCGATAAAAACGCCGAGCAATGCCCTATTGCAAAGCAAAACAGGCACAAGGCAGAGTTGACAAAGGCAATTGCAGAGTTTAAGAAACCTATTGAAGATGCGATAGAAAAAATGCTTTGCAAGATTGATTGTGTTATAGAAAACATAGCAAGGAAGTGTATAAATGAGTACATTAAGTATTCCGATTCTGTAAAATATAACCCAACTGAAAAAATGGATATTATCAACAAAGGAGAACAACAGAAAATGAAAATTATGCTTGATGAAGGGGCAAAAATGCCGACAAGAGCACACGAAACAGATGCAGGACTTGATATTTACGCAAGAGAAACACAGATTGTTCCTGCAAGAGAAAGTGCAAAGTTTGATACAGGTGTACATATTGAGATACCCGAAGGATATGTAGGTTTTCTCAAGAGTAAGTCGGGCTTGAATGTAAAACACGGCATAACAAGCGAAGGTGTTATAGATTGCGGATATACGGGAAGTATCGTTGTTAAACTCTATAACAACAGCGGTTATGATTACACGGTTAATGCAGGTGATAAGATTTCTCAACTTGTAATATTGCCGATTATCACACCTGAACTTGAATTAGTTAGCAGTTTAGAAGATACCGAGAGAGGTAACAACGGATTTGGTTCTTCAGGGTATTAATAACTATGAATATGCAATTTGTAAAACTTACAGTCTGCACCTTTATTTGCTTACTTGTGGCATTATGGCAGGTGCATTATACTAAGAATACAGGGCGTGGAAAAGTCTTTTGCATAATTGACTGTGCCGTTTTTGTTATCGCAGTATTTCTTTATATCGTTTTTCTTATATCATTGGTGATTTGAACAGGAGGGCAACTATGCGAGAACTTAATCTTAAAAACCTGATAGACTTAAATGACAAAATTAAGGATATTGAGGTTGATATAGCAGATATACGAGAGAGTATGTGTTCCCCGAAAAGCCCGAGCCTCACAGGTATGCCAAGAGGAAACGGTTGGAACGGTTCATCTTTAGTCAATTCTCTTGATAAGATAAATAGGTTGGAACACAAAAAAGCCTTTTTTTATGATAAACTTGTGTCAGAATGGCTCATTTGTGAATCTATGCTTAAATCCTGTGACATTAACGAAAAACAATTAGAGATTATCCGTTACAGATATTTTTATGCTCTTTCGTGGCGTAGTTGTCTTAAAGCCGTTGCAACGATATTCCCCTGTGAAAATTGGAATGAAAACAAGATATACAGATTACATAGACAAGTTATGGCAAAATGTATAAAAAACGATATTAAAGTTTGTTGAATATTCTATATTGCAAAAAAAGTTGGAAAGTATTAAAATTGGTATTGTGAGATAATATATATACTTATTCATTCTTTATACCTCTATTTCTTAAAAATGCGGGAAAACCACTCTTATTCAAGGGTGGTTTTTCTGTTTATATGGTATTAACGGGTAAAGGTATATCACATTCAAAAGCGTAGGGGTGGGTGCTGTGATATAGAACAAGAGGTATAAACACCATTTTGAACATTTTAGGCAGGTGAGAAAATGGCAAAGAAAAAAGAGGATTCAAAAAAAGAGAAAAAGCCTATGGGCAGACCTCAAGTGAAAATAGACAAAAACAATTTTGAAAGTTTGTGTGCCATATTCTGCACCGAAGAGGAAATTGCTGACTTTTTCGATTGTAGTGTCGATACTATCAGCCGTTGGTGTCAAAGAACCTATGGAACAACTTTTGCGGATATATATAAAAGGAAGTCTGCGAGGGGCAAAATTAGCCTTAGACGATTGCAATATCAATCAGCACAGGCAGGAAATGTCACAATGCAAATCTTTCTCGGCAAACTTTATTTAGACCAAAGGGAAAATGAAGAAAAGCAGCAAAACGATATGGCTATCAATATTAATGTTGTCCCCGCAACAGAGGAAAACATAGAAATTGATTAGTAATCTGCGAAAGGGGGTGACAATATGGCAATAAGAAGCACAATAGCAAGGGCTACAGGCACGGACAGATTAACTCAGTTCAGAAAGTCCGCACAAACTTCTGCAAGAACATTTGTTAATGCTTTTAGAGGTGGCACTCTGTCAGCAAGGGCTTTTGGCACTACAAGAAAAAGCAGAACAATGAGAAATGCTTTGCGTAGAAAGTCCACAGGCGGGGCAGGGGGCTAATAATGAGTAATGTCTTATTTGACCCCATTAAAACACAGGCGAGCGTAACAGACAGCGTTATTGTCGGCTTCAGTGGCGGCAAGGACAGTATTGTTACGCTTGATTTGTGTTTTAAGTATTTTAAGAATGTAAAACCGTTTTTTATGTATCTTGTGCCTGAGTTGGAATTTCAGGAAAGAATGTTGAAATGGTATGAAAATAAATATCAGACAGAAATAATTCGCATACCTCATTTTGAGTGTTCAAATTTCTTGAAATACGGCAGTTTCACCGTTGCCGATTGGGATATTGATATTGTCAAAATAAACGACACATACGAATATTTAAGGCAGCAGACGGGTTATCATTGGATTGCAGCGGGCGAGCGGTGTGCAGATAGTATTGTCCGAAATGCAATGATAAAGAAAAGCGGCAGCATAGATTATAAGCGTGGCAGGTTTTATCCCCTTGCTTATTGGAAGAAAAATGAAGTGCTGCAATACATAAAGCAAAAGAAACTATATTTAAGCCCCGAACAACGAAAACTCGGCTTTTCTTTTCGTAGTTTGGCAGGAAGTGAACTTGCCGTTATTAAGGAGATTTACCCGAATGACTATGAAAAGATATTGAAAGTTTATCCGTTTGCGGGAGCAGGCGTAGAAAGGTATGTAAAGTATGGCAAATAGTAAATATCAAAATTTCACTTTTGCGACAATCAACAGAGCCGACATAAAGAACGCTGACTATAATCCCCGTATTATGGATAAAGAGTCAAAAAAGCGTTTGAAAAAGAACCTGCAAGAAAACGGTCTTGTTTCCGCTATAACTTGGAATAAGAGAACGGGCAACATTGTAGGCGGGCATCAGAGAATTGAGCAACTTGACGCTTTGGAGAAAAACAAGAACTATTCTCTTGATGTGTGCGTTGTTGATGTTGACGAAAGAACGGAAGCGAAATTAAATGTAATTCTCAATAATCAGTCAATGGCGGGCGATTATGACTTAGAAGGTCTTGCTATGCTGACCGAAGAATTTGACCTCAATTTTGATGAAATGGGATTTACGAAACTTGATGTTGATTTTATGTTTGACGGTGACGAAAGATTTACGGAAATGTTTGAAACTCCCGAAGCCGAAGAAGTCAAAAAAGGGCTTGAAGAGGTGAAAGAAGCAAGAGCAAAGAGTAAAGAGCGTATGCAGGAAAAGAACAACATCAATTTCTATTCTGTTATCGTTTTTGAAGATGAAAAGCAAAAAGCCGAATTTTACAAGAAAATCAGCGTACCGCTTGCGGAAGAGTATATAACGGTTGACAAAGTTTTAAGGCTTGAAAAATAAAGGGCGGCTTATTCAGCCGCCTTTACTTTTAATTCTTTTGTAATTACTAAATTACCAAAATTACCGATATAGCGTAATGTAATTGAGGAAATATACCCGTAATTTTCTATATCATTATCAATCAATGATTGAAGATACGGCAAGCCGAACATTTTTTCTAATTCGTTGTTAGTCATAACGCAGCCCCCTTATTCACCAAAAAGTATATTTTTTACACGGCGGCTGTAATGGTAAATATCATCATACGGGTGGAATAAAACGCCTTTGATGAAATTTTCATCAGGTATAACACTTGCATAACCTGCGATATTTTCGCCGTAAAACGCTTGACCGTCTTTTATAAGTTCGATTTTGTCACCGAAGGTTAAAACCTCTTGACCGTTCAAAAAAACGGTTGCTGTGCCTTGTGTAACGCTTGCACGGTTTCTTTTTACTGTAAATTCAAGAATCATTGTTTTTGCCCCCTTTATGCTTTGATACGCTCAATTCTGAACTTGCTTTTGTTTTCTTTAGGTAAACACATATTGATAAAATCTTCAGCGTGTGACGGGTATTCAAAAGCCGCAATCACTCTATCAAATTTTTCATCAATGCCGTTGTTCTTGGCTTCACATTCTGCTATTACTTGCCATTGTAAATTGTTCATTTTTTGACCGCCTTTCTTATAATGTACTTATATTATATAACACAAATGTAATATAATCTATTGACAAAATGCACAAATAAAAACTTTTTCTTTGTACACTTTGCAAATAGACATTATAACACAATGGTGATATAATTAAGATACCAAATAAAGAAAGAGGTAATCAAAATGAGTGCTTACATCGTAAACAATGAAACAATTCACGCAATCGTCAAGGGCTTTGAAATCTACAATGCAGAGTACAAAGCAGAGGGCTACACAAAGCCCGTACAGATTATAATTAATATGCAAGAGTTGAGAAACGGCATCGGGCAGTCACTCTTAGAGCAGAATTACAAGTCAGTCAATTACAGATACAGCGAAGAAACAAAAACACCTAAATATAACTTTGAAGATGTAAAAGTTAATGCAGGCATTATTCTTGGCTGCATCAAGTGTTATTGCTATCAGGCTTGTGAAACAGAAGATTTTTTCGAGAGTGATTTATACGCTTCATTAAACAGACTGAAAGAAGCAATGCTTGAAAGATTTATCAATGAAAAGGGCTTTGAAATACCGTGGGGCTATGAAGCATAAAGAAAGCAAAATAAAGCAATCTGCAAAAGCAGGTTGCTTTTTTAATGCCTTTGTTATTCATAGTTTATTCACATATTGTTTACAGACTGTCTATTAACATTATATTGCAAAAGTGTTATATTATAGACACAAAGTAAAAGAGAGGTAAACAAGATGAAGGCAAGAGAATTTGAGTGCAGCAAAGGCAAAGGCAAGGCGGCAACAGTAGAACGCTTTACAGCAAAGAGCGAAGAAGATTTACAGAAGATAGATATATTTCTTTCTTTTGGTTGGTCTGTAAAAGAAGTTACAAAGGCGGTGTAATCAAGATGTTAAGGCGTGATATTGCAGATAAATTGCAAATTTTGGTTGTCAACCGTTTTAGAGAAGAGCAGCCCGACAGAGAATTAACAAAGGCAGAAATTGAAAATATATGGTTTACGATATATGGAAAATTATGTAGGGGCGAAACAGAAAAAGAGGTTGAAGAATATTGTAAAACAGTGCAGTTAAATCAAAAACAAGTTCACAAGCCCGCAAGAAATGGTTATTAAGGGGGGCGGCAAATATGAACAAATATAGAGTGTATTTTCTCAACAGCGGCAATTTCTATGACATTGACGAAGAGGAAGTTGAAAGAACGAAAAAGTTTTATAAGTTAAAGTTTTTTGTATATGATGAATATTTGCAAAGGTTTACAGATGTTATAACAAACACAAAAAATGATATATTTTTGTATAAGTTAAAGACTGCCAATGTGTAAGGTGAGTTATGGCGAAACGATTTAAATTAGCAAAAAAATATACCGAAAAATACAAAAATGTGTTATTGCCTTGTAAATATTGCGGTAATAAAGATGTTCATATTACAAGTGAAAGAATGGTTATGAATGACCCAAAAAATTATTGGTGTGTAACTTGTTCAACCCACGCTTGCGATTGCACGAACTTTTATACATCAGTAAAAGTAGCGATAAAAATGTGGAACGAACGGCAGCAAAAGTAAAAACAAATTAAAACAGATATACAAAAGCAGGTTGCAAAAGCAGCCTGTTTTTTTATGCTTGTTTGATAAAAAAGGCGGTGAATTGCTTATAAATATAGATGTTGTTGTAAATCCCGTGTATGTGCCTTACTTGAATAAAACACAGCCGACACAGATATATTACGGCGGCAGTTCAAGCGGTAAATCGTATTTTTTAGCCCAAAAGGTTGTATTGGATAACCTCAACGGGGCGAATTACTTAATATGCCGAAATGTTGCAAGTACAATCAGTAAATCGGTATTTAACGAAGTCACAAAAGCAATATCGAGAATGGGACTGTCACAGTTCTATAAGGTCAACAGGTCAATAATGACAATTACCTGCTTATTGAACAATAGACAGATACTTTTTGCAGGTTTGGACGACTCTGAAAAAATCAAGTCAATAACACCGATTGACAGCGTTTTGCACCGTATATGGGTAGAGGAAGCAACAGAGATAAAAAGAGAAGCATATAAGCAGTTGACAAAGCGTTTAAGAGGTAACAGCCCGATTTCAAAGTTTATCATTTTGTCTTTCAACCCGATTTTGCGTTCACATTGGATTTACAAAGAGTTTTTCAATGAATGGCAAGACGATATATCAAGGTTTGAAAATGACAAAATCAGCATACTCAAAACAACATACAAGGATAACTTGTATTTGACACCTGATGATAGAAAGTTGCTTGAAGATGAAACAGACCCGTACTATTACCAAGTTTACACACTCGGTAATTTTGGTGTTATCGGACATATTGTTTTCAGAAATTGGCGTGTAGAAGATTTAAGCGACAGAATACCGCAATTTGACAACATATATATAGGCTGCGACTTTGGATTTTCAAGTGACCCTAACGCATTAGTTAAAGCACATATAGACAAAGCAAGAAAGAAAATCTATATCTTTGATGAATGGTATCAGGCGGGAATGACTGATGATGAACTTTTGAGAGTTTGCAAGACCTTTGTAGGCAATCAATATGTTATATGTGATTCAGCCGAACCAAAAACAATAGATTTCCTTGTGGCGAACAATATAAGGGCAGTTGGTGCAATAAAGGGTGCTGACAGTATAAACCGTGGTATTCGTTGGCTGCAAGGATATGAGATTATTATTCATAAAACCTGCCAAAACTTCAAAAATGAGATTGAACAATACCATTGGCAAGAGGACAAATACGGTAATGCAATGGCAAGACCTGTTGACGCAAATAACCACTTGCTTGATGCTACCCGTTATGCCTTTTGTAATGTGATGTTGGAAGCAGAAGCAAGGGCAGGAAAGAGGTTTTAACAATGACAGTAAACATTTTAGGCACAAACTATGAAATTATAAAACTCAAATATGACGAGGACGAAGTTTTTGATAGACGCTCCCTTTCGGGTTATTGTGACGGTTATCAAAAAAAGATTGTCTATTGTGATATGAGTACATACAAAGGTTGGGAACACGAAGAAGCGGAAACTGTTGAGAAGTGTGAAAAAGAAGTAATAAGACACGAAATAGTGCACGCATTTTTCAATGAAAGCGGATTGCAAGACTGTTCATTTATTTGTGACGGTGCTTGGGCGAAAAATGAAGAAATGATAGATTGGCTTGCTGTTCAGATTCCCAAAATATATAAAGCATACGAAGAAGCAGGGTGCTTATAATGTGCAGTCATATATGGCAAAAAGTGAATGATATTATTGTTTGTCGGCGGTGTGGACTTGAACGCATAGACGGCACAAATAAGGTCATTTTTGATAAAAAAATAGTGAATTACAAGCAAAAAAAGAGAAAAAGGCGGTGAATAAATGGCAGAAACAGAAATCACAAAAGATGCTTTTGAAATTTCGGGCAGAACAGAGCAGGAACTTGTACCTGAATTTTCGGCAGAGTTGGCAGAATTGCGGGAAAACGGCATTACCGAGAGCCTGTTGTGTGACATTTTAAGAAAACATCAGTTTAATGCTATTTATAATCAAAATTTATATAGGCGTTATATGGCTATAGTAAATGGACTCCCGATACACGCAAGAAAGCCCCGATACGAAGAAGATAACCCGATAAATAACAAGGTAAACAATGACTTTTTCGGGGAAATAGTAGATTTTAAGGTTGGTTACTTTGCAGGAGAGCCGATTTCATACAGTTATAGCGACACAGAAGAATCGGAAGAAGAAACAGGCGGCGAAAAAGCGGTAGATGTAGCAAAAAAAGCACTTACTGATTTTATCGCAAGAAATAATATGTTCGGCGTGGATATGGAAACAACCAAAAACGCAAGCATATACGGTTATTCGGGCAGATTGTTCTATATTGACAAAGAGGGCAATGAAAGAGTAATGCCCGTTCACGGTTTTGAAACTGTAATACTTTCTGAAACGGATATTTCTGAGCCTGAGTTTGCAATTCGTTATTATAAGTCACATAAATTAGACGGCAGCGAATTTTGGACGGCTGATTTTTACGATGATAAGAGCATAACGACATTCAAGGGCGACTCTTTATCTTCATTGGCGAAAAACGGAGAAGCAAAGCCGCACTTTTTTGATTATTGCCCCTTACAGGGAATAGCAAACAATGCGGAGTGTATTGGTGATGCTGAAAAAGTGCTTTCGCTGATAGACGATTATGATAAGGTTGTGTCGGATAATTCAAACGAAATTGAGGGTTTTGTACACGCTCTTATGCTTATAAGTATGAACTGCGATGATGAAGTTATTCAAAAGGCACAGCAAAGCGGTATGCTTGTTGTCCCGCCCGTTGGAAGTATGGCGGTCAATGAGCCTGTAAAATGGGTTACAAAGCAGATAAATGACGCTTTTACAGAACACCACTTATTGCGACTTGAAGATAATATTTACAGATTTTCAAGAACGCCTAATTTGAATGATACGACATTCGGAACTGCAAGCGGGGTTTCGCTTAAATTTAAGTTGCACGGTCTTGAAACAAAGTGTGCGACATTTGAAGCAAATGTTATGAACTCAGCACAGCATATGTGGAAAGTCCTTTGTTCAAGTTGGGCGAAAAAGAATGTTGCAGCAGACCCGTTGCAGTTTGTTATGGAATTTAACCGTAATTTCCCGTTGGATAGATTGTCAGAAGCACAAACAGCACAGGCATATATTGCAGCAGGTATGCCTAAAAAGTGGGTATTCTCCAAGATTGCTGATGTTGACGATGTTGATTACATTATGGAAATGCTTGAGGAAGAAAAAGAAGCCGCTTCATTGTATCAAGATGCAGAAACGCCGTCACAGGCGAGATTATATAAATATCAGGTCAATATGATACAAGAGTATGCTGACAAAATCAAAAACGGCGAAATTTCCGAGGAATCAGCACTCAAAATGTTAAAACGGGCTATTTCATTGCCTGAAGATGATATAAGAGATTTGTTAGGTTTAGGAGCAAAGGAAGGCTCTGAGGACGAAATACAAGATATTCTTGCAAACGGCAATAATCAGGCAGATAATGTGTCACAATGATAGAAAAAGTCTATGAAAGGGGGCGATATGTTGCCGAAATCCGAAACAAGCCTTAAAGACCTGTTGTATGACATAAGGCGAATAGAGGAACACAGAGAAAAGTTGAGCGAAGATAAAATAAAAGCAATGTATCGCACCTTAATGAAAGACTTGCGTAATTTCCTTGCAGAAGGATATGAGAAATACAGCGATAAAGACGGGCGTTTTTTTATTTCGTATTTAGATGCACAAAACAAGCGGGCAAAATTTCTTGAAGAAATGATTGAAAATGTTAATAGCATTTCACCGCAACTTCGTAAGGAAATTTTAGACCTTGTAGAAGCAACATATATAAATTGTTATGAGGGAATGGTAGAAGCACTCCAAATAGCCGAAGAAAACGGCAAATTGGCAGTTGTTACGCAGGATTTATCTGTTCGTCCCGAAGTGTTGCAGCAAGCGGTAAATAACAACATAAGCAAATTAACCTTGCCTGCCGTTTTGGAGAAACACCGACAGGACATAATTTATCAGTTGCAAAGAGAACTTACTACAGGTTTGATGAACGGCGACAGATACGACCAAATGGCAAAGCGTATATCCGAAAGGGTAGATATAAGTTACGGCAAGGCATTGAATATAGTACGCACAGAAAGTCACAGAAACACCGAAAGCGGCTTTATGGATTGTGCAGAAAACATAGCAGAGGGATTAGAGGGCAGCGGTTTAATTTATGTTGCTATATGGCGAACAATGAAAGATGAAAGAGTTAGACCGCAACGAAGATATAAAACCAAAAAAGGTTGGAAAACCGTTTTAAGCACAAACGGTGCAAATCATATGAAAATGCACGGTGTTACTATTAAAGTCGGTGATAAATTTCAACTTGAGCCAAATGTATATGCAAGGTGTCCGAGTGAAAGCGGCTATGCAAGGCACGATTGTAATTGTAGGTGTACTATTGAATATGATTTAATGACTCCCGAAGAATTGCAGAAAGCAACAGGAAAAGCCGTTGAAATTGCAAGTTTACACAAATCTACAAGGCAGTTAATGAACGAAAACGGTATTGCGGATTGTGAACTTGTTAGAACAACCAACGGTGAAAGATTTTCAAATGCTATTGAATCTGCAAAAAGGGCAAATAAGCACGGCGGCAGCGTTGACCCTGTATCACCTGAACAAGCGGCAAAATATAAATGCTTTATTGCTTCAAATGATATGGCAGGTGTGGCGGTGAAGCCTGACGGGGATATTACCGCAGTATTCAAAAACAGCAATTGGAAGCAAAAAGGCACAGTCAATGACCTTATCATAACAGCAAGAGCAAACGGCGGCGTTAAAATGGACTGTTACGGCGTTGGTCTTGTGAATATGTACGAAAAATGCGGCTATGTGCCTGTTGCCCGTGTTGCGTTCAATGCAGATTATGTAAGTGACCCGTTTTTGTTAGAAACCCGACCTGATGTATATGTTTTGATGAAAAACACGGATTCGATAGAAACGGTAATACAAAAAAACGCTGCAAAGGCTTATAAATTATCTTCACAGGCTGATGTTGACAATTTACCAACTTTTGAATATGACGATGCTTTAGCATACCGTGACAAACTGTTGGAAGGGCAAAAATAACCTATTTTCAATACAATTTTTTGTCGATTCTGTCAATAGTCAAAATTAATTATTTTTAGTATAATTAATAGAGGTGATGATAAATGAGTGAAAAAACAGCAAGACAAATTATTGCAGAACTCAAAGAAAAATACAGTGATAATGCCGAAGCATTAGAAGAAATTGCACGGCGAGAAAATGACATAAATTACATTGAAACGAAAGAGCAGCAAGGCGGCTATAACGGGCAGTCGGCTGTAGGGCACGCTAAAATGCTTGAAGCAGAATTAGCAATTTGGTTTTAACCTCTTTTTTTTCATAATATAGCCTCGATTAAAAAACATTGTTGACGCACAAGAGCGGTTATGTTTCTCTGCAAGAGTTTTATAGACCGTTTAATGAGAGGGTATAGTACAAGGGCAGTACAACGGACTTTGACTCCGTTGATGTGAGGTTCGATTCCCACTACCCCCGCCAATACGGAGAGTTGTGATAAATGGTAGTCGGGCGGTCTTGAAAACCGTTGCTCAGAAATGGGTTCAGAGTTCGAGCCTCTGACTCTCCGCCAAATGATGTGCTGATATGTGGAATTGGCAGACAAGACGGTTTCAAAAACCGTTGCTTTTACAGCGTGTGGGTTCGAGTCCCACTATCAGCACCAATAATCAGCAGGTATGGTGGAATTGGCAGACACAACGGGTTTAAGCCCCGTTGGTATCAATACCGTGAGGGTTCAAGTCCCTCTCCCTGCACCAAAGCCGCAAGCGGGTATTGAAGCGTGAGAAGTTAAGTATTTGTGTCTTTGCTCCTTTCTTCACAAATGGCTGATGAAAAGATACAGCGTAGCGGCTACATAATAAATAATAAAGTCCTTTATCTATACGGTAGAGGGCTTTTTTATTGTATAAAAATGCCTTTCTATATGGAGGGCGAACAAATTCTATACGGATTTTGGAGGAAATCAAAATGACAATCGAAAAACTCAAAGCACTCTTAGACAGCGGTGCAATCACGCAGGAAGAGTATGACGAAATGGCAGCAAACATCAAAGATGCTGACCCTGTAACTGATACTGACCCTGTGACTGAAACTGACCCTGTAACAGAGCAAAAAAAGACTGAAGAAGATATTACTCAGTCAAGGCGTTTTCAGGCTGAACTTGACAAGAAAATGGCAAAAGAACGCAAAGAAAAAGCGGAACTTCAAAGAAAAGTCGAGCGTTTGGAAAAGAAAATATTGACAGAAGAAGAAAAGAAACAAGATGAATTTGAGCGTCAACAGCAGGAACTTGAAGAACAGCGTAAAGAACTTGCCTTTGAGAAAAACAAAATGTATGCCGTAAAGTCGATGAAAAAGGCTGAAATCAGCGACAGCGAGGAAGCAATGTTATTAATGGAAAAACTTGTTGCGGCTTGTGCTGATGAATCAGAAATTGACGATATGGTATCTTTGCTTAAGGCTTGGAAGGAAAAAGATGTTGCAACAGAAGTAGATAAGCGTTTCAAGGCAGGCGGTTATACACCTGCAAAGGGCAACGCACTTAACAACGGTGTAAATCCCTTTAAGAAAGAAAGTTTTAATCTTACGGAACAAATTCGCTTGGTTCAGACAAATCCCGAACTTGCAGCAAGACTTAAAGCAGAAGCAAACAAATAAAAAACAAATTACAAAAAACTTTTAGGAGGAAATTAATTTATGCCTACAAATGATTTTACAACTATTGCAAATATGGTGACAATTCCTGAACATTTTTCTCAGTATGTTGTTGACCGTACAACCGAACTTAACACTTTTGTAAATTCGGGTATTGCTTCTCCCGATGCAAGAGTAGCACAACTTATTAACGGTTCTCCCGAAGGTGGCAGATTTATCTACCTTCCCTCTTTTGACCCTCTTGCAGGTGATGATGAAGTATTCGGTGAGGAAGATGTATCTGTAGGTGGTGTTGATACTAAGGAAGCAAAGGCAACACTTCTTATCAGACAGAAGGCTTGGGGTTCAACAGACCTTGCACAGGTTCTCAGCGGTGCAGACCCTATGGCTGCGGTTGGTCAAATGCTTGCCGATTGGAGAAATTCAAAGGAACAGGCAATTTACCTTTCTATTCTTAAGGGTCTTTTCGGCACAGACGGTGCATTGAAAGAACATCTTAATGATATTTCAGCAGGAACAGGCGAAGCCGCTTGTATTTCCGATGCCGCTACACTTGATACAAAGCAGTTACTTGGCGACCATTACGCTTCTCTCGGTATGGTATTTATGCACTCTGCTGTTTATACCTATCTTCAGAAGAAGGGTATGATTACAAGAAATCCTATTTTCGACCCCTCTCAGTCTGCGGTTGAAATGGAACGCTACCTCGGCTATCAGATTAGAGTCGATGATGGTATGCCCGTAACAGACGGCGTTTATGATACTTATTTCCTCGGTCAGAACAGTTTCATCAGACAGGACGGTTCACCTGCGGGCTTTGTTGCAACTGAAACAGACCGTGACAAACTCGGTGCAAAGAACATTCTTATTCACCGTTGGTGTCAGATTATCACTCCCCGTGGACTTTCTTGGAAGTCAGACGGTACTTATGCAAATACAGCACACAAGTACCCTGCAAATGTTGACCTTGCAAACCCTGCAAATTGGGAACTTGCAACAGACCACAAGAAGGTTGCTCTTGCTTGTCTTAGACATAAGATTGCTTAAGGCATTTTCTATATTTAATGCAATTGATTAAAGGAGGGATTAAAAGTGTCAGCAACATTTTGGATAAGACGCAAAAAGGCACAGGCGGCAAAGAGAAAAGCCGCAGAACAGGCAGTTGCGGAAACACCTGTTATTGAACAGGAAGAAGCAAAGAAACCTCCCAAAAAGCCTAAAACAAGCAAGGAGGGTTGATAATGGGTGCATTTGAAAACAAATTGCTTGATATAAGGGCAAACGGCAGACCTCTTATTAAGGCAGAGCCGAAAAACACCGAAACAAAAGCAATTAAGAAACAAATCACGCCGAAAAAGAAAGAGAAACCTGTAAAAAAGGTGACTGAAACGGCGGTGATTGACAATGACAGCGGAACAAGTAAAGAGTCTTAAACTTGGGATTGCCCCGATAAATGATTACAGCGTTCTTTTAACCGAAAGTGCATTGCATTGGGTGAAAGACAACACAACGCTTGATTTTGATTACAATAAAGACGAGGACTTGGCAAATTTGCCTGCCCCCGTCAAATTATTTGTACTCCGTTATTTTGATATTATGTCAACATCGGGCGGTGTGGCGAGTGAGAGCATTGAGGGGCTTTCTCAAAGTTTTGTTTCTGATAAAACGGCTGCATTGTGGCAATATGCTGAAGAGTTGCTTGCAGAGTGGATAAAGCCCCGCATAAGGTTTGTACCTGCTCAAAGAAAATGGCAATGAGGGGGTTTGTTAATGGGAATAAAATATACAACCAAAATAGACAAATTCCCTCAAATGATTCGGACTATAAAAACAATCAACAGTACAAGCATTGAGGTTGGCTGTATAGAGGGTGAACATAGTTGGTTGGCAGCGATACACGAATACGGCTGTAACATTGAAGTTACACCGAAAATGAGGGCTTATTTACACGCTCAAGGATTGCATTTGTCGAAAAATACAACACATATACGCATACCTGAAAGGTCTTTCCTTAGAGCAGGGCACGACAAAGAAGCAAAGGCTGTAATGGAAAAGGTAAGTAAGGTTATTGTGCAAGTGCTGAACGGCAGAATGAGTGAACAGCAGTTGTTTGATATGGTGGGACAGATGTTGGCAACGAAAATAAAGAATTATGCAATAGAGTTGTCGAACCCGCCTAATCACCCGTTCACCATTGAGCAAAAGGGCAGTAGCAATCCGCTTGTTGGCGGTGGAGAAAACAAATCTTCAGGTAGTATGATAGAGGGCATTACTTGGAGAGTGAAAAAAGGCGGTGTCTGAGTGTGCAATATTTCAATTTTTCAAACCTGATTCGCAAATACTCAAAGACATTGACCGCTAAATTGCCTGCAACAGGGAAATACGACAATTTGGGTGATTATGTAAAAGGCGAACCGACAGAAATTACATTTGACGGTGCTATAATCTCTCACCGTGAAAACAAGGTATTTCGCTCTGCGGGAACTTTAACACAGCAAGATAAAGCGTTATATATGCTTGAACCTCTTTCTTTTGACTTGCAAGGGGCTTTGGTTGTTGACGAGGGGAAAATGTACCGTGTTGAAAGCAAACTCGAAAATGCGGCATTTACGGGCGTTTTTGCCTATACTCTTAAATATCAATCGGCATTTAATACAACGGGAAATGAGGTGGTGACAGAATGATTGATACCGACAAAATAAGGCAGTGTGTCGTTACGGGGCTTAAAAACTATTTAGGTGTTCCTGTAATTCGTAGCAATCAAAACGAAACACCACCCCAATATCCTTATGTGTCATATACCATTACAACGCTTGAATCAGAAAACAACGGCACATACGGAGAGTATGAGGACGGAATCGACAGAAAAGCCGTAACGCAGACTTGGAGTATTTCGGCTGTTGCCGCAACAAATTCTGAAAGTATTGAATTGGCAAGCAAGGCGAAGCAATGGTTAGAGCGTGTCGGAACAATTTATCTTAATGACAATGATGTTATATGTCAGCGGTGTACAAGTATTAACAACCGTGACAATGTACTTTCTGTTGAATATGAGTACAAAAACGGCTTTGACGCTGTTTTTTGGGGCTATTCAGAGATAGAAGAACCGACTTACTCAGAAACGATTGATTTTGTTGAAATCGCTGATACAAATATCGAACAGGGAATGACCGAAGATGAACTCAATGAACTCTTAGAAAAGAGATTGGCAGGTGATATTAACAATGGCAGATAGAACGCTTGAAGAAAACATAAAAAAGGCTATTACTGACTTTAATAATATCGAAACTGCGATTGAAGATAGCGGTATTCCTATTCCTTCGGGTACAAAGACATCGCAATATGCAAGTAAGATAAGACAACTCCGAAAAGAGGAACAGACAAAGGCTCTTGAAGTTACGGAGAATGGCTCTTATGACATTGTTCCCGATGCAGGCAAGGTGTTATCTTCCGCAACGGTTAATGTTGATGTTCCACTTAAATATGACGAAGGTTATAGTGAGGGTTACAATGAGGGCTATGACAAAGGTTATGATAAGGGCTATCCCGAAGGTTACGAAGCAAGTCAAAAATCAATCACCTTACAGGAAAAGACGGTAATGGAGAACGGAGAAGTTACGGCAGACGAGGGCTACACAGGTCTTTCAAAGGTTAATGTTGCTATTCCGATAAAAGAAGAACAAGAAAAGACACTTGCCGTCACAGAAAACGGCTCTTACAAAGTCTTACCCGATGAAAACAAGGTGTTTTCAGGGGTGAATATTGATGTTGATGTTAAACCGCTTCCCGATTGGGACGATGACAGCCCGATTATCGCAAGTGGCAAAGCCTATACAGGTGATAACACACATTGGGAAGTTACTGAAAAAGGGACAATGCGGTGGGTAATAGATTATCCTTCTAACGAAAGTAAGAATAATTGTGGTTGGTACGCAAACAGCGGTGCGGCAAGCATAGTGTTGAGTGTACGCCCCGAAATAGTGCCGTATTTACCTAAAATTAAACAAGTATATGTGCCTGACGGAATTACACGCACAGAGTTTTGTTTTATGGTTAATTGTGAAAGAGTGCGGATACCCGATAGCCTTACTTCAAGAATAGGTATTGTTGGTTTGGCAAGTCTGCGAGAGTTTGATATTAGCCATAATGTATATTCTACTTTGCCCGATTATTATTGTAGTAGAATGTATGCCCTTGAAAAAGTAATTCTTAACGATTCATTAACTACAATTTCCCGTGACTGCTTTTCTTATTGTTATTCATTAAAAGATATTAACCTTGAAAACATAACAACATTCGGGCAGGCTTGTTTTAATGAAAATATGAATCTTACTCAAATTACATTTAGTGCTGGACTTGTTTCAATAGAAGCACAAGCATTTCATAGAACAGGACTAACAAGTATCACCTTTCAGAAACCAACGGGACAGCCTCCCACGATTGCGAGTAATGCTTTCGGACAATGCTTTCTTTTGACAGAAGTGTCGGTATATGAGGGTTGGAATATCACAATTAATTTATCAGGATTAAATAAACTCACACAAGAGAGTTTACACAAGATGATTGAAAACCTTGCTGACTTAACAGGACAAACATATCAGACTTTCCAAGTAGGAAGCACTAACATAGCAAAAATAGACGAAGAGCATATTGCTATGCTTAATACAAAGAATTGGAACTATATATAAGGAGTTGTTTTTATGAGTGAAATAATTCTTCCCGTGATTCCTCACGCAGATGTAACACTTAATCAGTGGGGCAGAGTTGTTGTTCAGATGAATGACGGCTATGTTTTTTGGGACAGAGCTTTACACACAGGTTTTACAGATGATGAGGGAAATCCCCGTGACCCTTATCCCGAAGAAATCTGTTATTACAGATACGGAGTTTTCTCCCCTGCTACGGATTTTTCTTTGTTCGTAGTAGTACCCGAATCCGAAGTCCCTGAAAATCAGATTTTCGGCGGTAACACAGAAACAGAAACTATGTAAAAGACCGCAGATAAGCGGTTTTATTTAATTTAACTAAGGAGGGCATTATATGCTTGATGTAAAGGTTAAAATTGACCTTTTGAAACCCACAGCCTCACTTGATTGGGGCTATCCTCTTATTGTAAGCAAGGGTGATAAAGTCGTTGCTTACACAGAATGTGCAAGTATTGCCGATGTTGTAGCGGCAGGTTTTGCGGAAACAACTGACACTTACAAGTTAGCGGCTGTTATGTTCGCTCAGAATCCTTGCCCTGCAAAGATTGCGGTAGGCGGTCTTACTGCCGTTACTGCTGAATCTCTTGCGGCTGTTGCAGGCGAAAGTTTCCGTCAGGTTGTTCTCGCAGGTGAATACAGCGAAGAAGAACTCACAACAGGTATCACTTACATAAGTGCTTCAAATGACAAGATAATCTTTGTTGGTTGTAAATCCGCAACCGAAGCACAGGCTCTTACAGCAAGTGACAGAGTTGTTGCTGTTGTACACAAGACGGAAGCACAGTTAGCGGCGGCGGCTGTTGCAGGTGCTACCGCAGGTTATGAAGTCGGTTCAATCACTTACAAGAATATCATCATCAATGGTATTACACCTGAAAACCTTACGGAAACCGAAATCACGGCTATTCACGAAGCCAACGCTATTACAATTCTGAAAAAGGCAGGCGATATTGTTACTTCCGAAGGATTTGTAACAAGCGGTGAATATGTTGATGTTGTTGACTGCAAAGACTACATCATTCAGCAGATTACAAACAGCGTTCAGGGCTTACTTAATTCATCTGCAAAAATTCCTTACGATGATAGAGGTATTGCACAACTTGAAAACTGTGTATTCAATATCCTTAAATCGGCTTACAACAAGGGAATGATTGCAGTAGATGCAGAAGGAAATCCCCTTTATGCTGTTAATTTTGCACTCCGTTCCGAAGTTCCCGAAGGTGATATTGCCGCTCGTAAGTATAAGGGCGGTCAGTTTGCTTTCACTCTCGCAGGTGCGGTGCACGAAGTAGAGGTAGTCGGTGAAATATCAGTAGCCTAAACTCTGAAATTTTCCATTGACAACAACATAGTAAATTGGTAAAATATACCTATGGGGGTATTTTCTATGTTGCCAAAAAAAGAAGAGTTACAAAAATTGTACTTTGAACAATGTATGTCAAAAAGGGAATTGCTCAAGCATTACCATATAGGACAAAAAACTTTGGAAAGTTGGTTTTCAGAATACGGGCTTGAATTTAGACCGCTTGGCACAAATCAAGGACATAATTGGAATTATAATGAGGTAAAACAATATTTTGCAGATAATGGTTGTGAATTATTATCTGCTGAATATAAAAATAGTTATACGCCGTTAAAATACAAATGTTCCTGCGGAAATGTGGCTGAAATACGCTTTTCGGTTTTCAAAAAAGGTCAACGGTGCAAGAAATGTGCAGTTGAAAAGACAACCGCCAAAAAGCGATATACTATAGAACAGGTCAGAGAAATATTCACAAAGCGTGGTGCGGTGTTGTTATCAACGGAATACAGCAATGCACACGCATTACTTGAATATTTGTGTCCTGAGTGCGGTCAAGTGGCTCATATGAGTCTTAACAACTTCAAAAAAGGTTACAATTGTGCAAATTGCAAAAGACTTAAATTTCTTGGCAATAATAATCCGAGTTTTAACCCCTCTTTATCCGAATATGACCGAATAGGGATAGGAAGAAAAGAAGAAAAGTACAAGGCATTTAGAAAATCAGTTTTTGCGAGAGATAAACAATGTGTTATATGTGGTTCAACTACAAATAAAAATGTTCATCATCTTGACGGATATGCTAACAATCCCGAAAAAAGAACTGATATTAATAATGCTGTTACTTTATGTGAGTGTTGTCACAAAAACTTTCATAGTATTTATGGCTATGGCAATAATACAAAAAAACAATTTGATGAATATGTAAAGAGAGTTTGCTTATAGCAGACTCTTTTTTCATAAGGAGGTCTGAAAAATGATTACAAAATACAATGCAAAAGATTCTACAATTACAGTCGATAATGTATTTATTACAGGTCTTGGCGAAGATATGGTATCGGGCGAAAAAGACGAAGATTACATCAATCCCGTTGTGGGAGCACAGGGCGATGTGGTTGTAAACGAAGTCAACAATGACTTGGGACAGGTTACTATCACTATTCAGCCTACAAGCCCTCAGAAGTCTTTTCTTATGGGACTCAGAAAGCGTACCACGCCTTTCCCCGTGTATGTCACAAACAAGGCTCTCAAGGAGCGTTTTGGTGGCTCACAGGCAAGATTACTTTCTGCCCCTGCTATGGATAGAGGTGCAGAAGCAAGCGATATGGAATTTGTTTTCAAGGTCTTTGACTATGATGTTGAATCAATCTAAATAAAAATTTTATAAAACTATGAAGGGTGGCGAAATGCCGCCCTTTTACTTTAAGGAGGAAATTTTCTAATGGCAAAATTTTATACAGAAACTAAAGAAATCAAGGGCGTAAAGTACACAGCACAGTTTAACGGACTTTCGGCAGCACTTAATTGTTTTGACAATTCCTATGTTGAGGGTTCAGGCAATACAAGTATCTTAAAACTTGCAGAGTACATTTTTGAAAATGTAATTGTAGAGCCTAAAGGTCTTTCTGTTGATGATTTTGACAATATGAATGATTTGAACGAGGTTGTTCGTTTCGGTTCTGATGTAATGCAGGGTAAATTTCGCACATCTGCTGACAAAGGCACAACTGAGGGAAAGAGCAAGAAGTAATTGGGACGCTTGGCGGCTTGTATTGAGTCAGCGGGGGTTTGATTATAACACGGTGTTTAATCAAATGACCCCGCAAGAAATTGAGGAAGCGAATATGGCACTTGATATGCAACTCAAAGCCGAAAAAGCCGCCCTTCAAAAGAAGTAATAAGGGGGAATAAAAAATGGCTGATGTTGTTCGTCAAGATGTGGTTGAAGTTGTATTCGATGTTGACGACAGCCCCCTACACGAAATATTAAAAGAACTCAAGCAATTAAAAGCGTCAATTGAAGCAGCATTTAATTCAGACGCTTTTGATGCTATGAAAGAAAATGCCGATGAAGCAAATGAAAGCATAAAGGATATAAAGGAAACGGCAAAAAAAGCAAAATCAGGGCTTGATGATGTAAATAAGACGAAATTCACAAAGTTAAAAAGTGGGCTTCAGTCAATAATCTCAAAATTAGGCACTATTGCAAAAAAAGCCGCCGCAATATCGTTTAAGGCACTAACCGTTGGAATAACGGCGTGTGCTGCGGCGATAGGCAGTTTGGTTGCTAAATCGGTTTCCGCATACGCTGATTTTGAACAGTTAAAAGGTGGTGTCGAAACACTTTTTGGTGCACAAGGGGCAAAAAGTGTTGAGGATTACGCTAAACTTACGGGCAAGACAGTTGATGAAGTAAAAGGCAAATATAACAAATTGCTTGAAGCACAAGATATTGTGTTCAAAAATGCAAATAATGCTTATAAGACTTCGGGACTGTCTGCAAATGATTATATGACAACCGTAACAGGTTTCTCAGCAAGCCTTGTATCAAGTTTAGGCGGCGATACAGTCAAAGCCGCTAATCTTGCAGACCAAGCCCTTATAGATATGGCTGATAACGCAAATAAAATGGGTACTCCTATGGAAAATATCCAAAATGCGTATCAGGCTTTCGCAAAGCAGAACTATATGCTTCTTGATAATCTGAAATTGGGCTACGGCGGCACTAAGACTGAAATGGAACGCCTTGTTAAAGATGCTTCAAAGATGAAAGAAGGAATTGCGGCAGGTGTCAAGGCAGATGATTTATCTTTTGGCAATATCGTAAAAGCAATTCACGCTGTTCAGGAACATATGGGAATTACGGGAACGACAGCAAAAGAAGCATCTACCACTATTACAGGTTCTCTTAGTTCAATGAGAGCGGCTTGGGGAAATTTAATGCCTGCACTTATTCAGGGCGGCGACCAATTCGACCAATGCTTGAAAAATCTCATAGAAAGCATTGTCGGCGTGGAAGATGAAACAGGTAAGCGGGTAGGCGGTGTAATTAACAATTTGTTACCTGCTATACAAAAATCTCTTTCAGGCATAGGCGTACTTATTGAAGAATTAGCACCAATCATTGAAGAACAGTTACCCGTTCTTATTGATGAATTGTTGCCCCCGCTGATAAAAGCGGCTACATCTTTGTTCATCGGATTAGTAAAAGCACTTCCGAATATTATAAGTTCAATTGCAAAAGAAATTCCGAATATCCTTAAGCAATTGGGTGAAGCAATCGGGGAAGCCTTTGGGGGTCAATTCCCTATATTCAAAAAATTTGGTGATTTCCTTAAAAACAATGCAGAATCCATAAAAAAGGTCATTCCTGCGGTCTTGGGGCTTGTAGGGGCATTTATGGCATTTGCAAAAGTGAAAAAGGTCACTTCGTTTATATCAGAATTGTTCGGCAGTAAATCGGGCGATATTATCGGCGGCGGTGAAAAAGGCAAAGGAATTACAGGAATATTCAGCAGCCTTGCAAAAACCAACACCAAAACAGTATTAAAAGGTATGGCGAACCTTGCTATTATAATCGGCGGCATAACATTAATTGCTGTCGCATTTATGGCATTATCCCCTTACCTTGCTGAAATGAACGATATGAAGTCACTTGTAGAAGTGCTTGGTGTTGTAACCATTTTGGGTGGAGTCGGAACGGCTTTGGCATATTTCGGCGGTATAGTCGGCAAAATACCCGTTGCTACTGTTGCAAAGGGGCTTGCAAATATGGCTATTATGCTCGGCGGTATGTCGGCTCTGTTCTTGGTTATAGGTGCATTAACATTCTTGGATTTTGACTACTTGAAAATGCTTAAAATTACGGGCATTTTAGGGGTTCTCGGTGCTGTGGGTGCGGCTTTATCTGTATTCGCAGGCATTGCAGGTATGATACCTATTCCTACGGTATTAATGGGCTTGGCAAACATAGCGTTAGTTCTTGGTGGACTTAGTGCAATTGTTGTTGCGTTTGGTGCGTTGTCGAAAATAGAGGGATTTAATGAGTTCCTTTCAAAAGGCGGCGATACACTTGCAATTCTGTTTAATGCCCTCGGAAAAATTGTAGGTTCTGTCATAGGCGGTCTTGGAGAGGGTATAACAAACTCTTTACCTAAAATCGGTGAGAATCTGTCTATGTTCGCAAAGTCATTACAACCGATGTTTGAAATGTTCAAATCCGCTGATATGGAGGGCATAGGAAGTTTCTTTAAGGCTATTGGTGCATTTATGCTTCAAATGGCAGGCGAGAAAGTCTTGAGTCTTTTCGGTGGAGAAACAAGCCTTGCAGACCTCGGCACTCAACTTAATACTTTTGCTGAGAAATCACAAGGTTTCTTCACAAAAGTTGCGGAGTTCCCTGAGAACGGCTTTACAAATGCGACAAAGTTATTTAATTGCCTTGCAGGAATGAAGTCTTTACCTAAAGAGGGCGGCATTGTTGGTTGGTTCACAGGAGCAATCAATTATGAAAACTTAGCAAGCGGATTAGGGCACTTGTCAAGCGGAAAAGTCACAGGATTTTTCAAGGCAATTGCAGGAATTGAACAAGCAGGATTTGATAATGCAACAAAACTGTTTGACTGTCTTGCAGGTATGAAATCCTTACCGTCTGAGGGCGGTGTAAAAGGTTGGTTCACGGGTGATATTAACTATCAGAATATCGCTTCAGGCTTGGCGGCATTAGCAAGTGAGGGTTGTGCAAAGTTCTTTACAATGGTAGGCGGTCTTTCCGCAAAAACCTTTGATAATATGACTTTATTATTCCAATCTCTTGCAGGAATGGGCGAATTGCCCGATGAATCAAGTTGGTGGGATAAACTCACAGGCAACGAAACATCATCTTTGGGTGACATTGCTACACAATTAAGCGATTTTGCAACAAATTCAAAAACTTTCTTTGAGCAAATAAACACTCTTAACCTCGACAACTTAAACGGATTGTGGGAATCACTGAACAAGGCTGAAACAGTAACAACAAACATTTCAACTGTGGTAGGCAATAAAATCAATGAAATTGTCGAAAAGGTTAGAACATTACCCGTGAAAATGGGTGAAGCACTCAGAAGTTCAGGCAAAGCATTGAGTGACAGTTTGGTGTCTATATGGACGGCGGCTGTAAAAGCATCTGTTGCACCTGTAAACAAAGTGCTTAGTGCGGCGAATTGGATTTTGAAAGAGTTCGGTTCTGAAAAGAGAGTTGCGGCGTGGACTCCGTATGCAAAGGGAACTGACGGACATAAGGGCGGCAACGCTCTTGTAAATGACGGTAGAGGTGCTGAATTAGTACAAATGCCAAACGGAAGCACATTCATTCCGCAGGGAAGAAATGTGTTTATTCCCAATGCCCCTAAAGGTATGAAGGTTCTTTCCGCTGAACAAACAGCAAGGCTCTTTGGCAGAAAAACGCCTACATTCCATTATGAAAACGGTACAGGCAATATTGACCTTTGGAGTTACATTGACAATGCAAAGGGATTAGTCGGCAAGATAGCACAAGGTATCAGTTACGGCGGTGCGAGTGGACTTTCTCTGAGCATAGGCAAAGGTATGGTATCAACCATAACAGGCGAAATGTCAACTTGGGTTGAGAAAGTCTTTGATGAATTAGGAGCATTAAGCATTGCTGATTATGTTGCGTCAAAGGGTGTTTCACAGTGGAGAACAACTGTTGCCCGTGCCTTAAAAATGGAAGGGCAATACAGTGCAGCAAATCTTCAAAGAACATTGTATCAAATGCAGACCGAAAGCGGCGGCAATCCGAGAGCAATAAACCTTTGGGATAGCAACGCCAAAAAGGGTATTCCGTCAAAGGGATTAATGCAGGTGATTGACCCGACATTTAAGGCATATGCAAGAAGCGGTTTCAACAGAAATATCTATGACCCGTTAAGCAACATCTTGGCTTCAGTCCGTTATGCTGTATCAAGATACGGCTCATTGGCAAAAGCATACAGGGGTGTCGGATATGAGAACGGCGGCTTAGTCACAAAGGCAGGTTGGATAGGTGAATACAACAAGCCTGAAATGGTTATCCCGTTGTCAAAAGATAAACGAGATAGGGGTGTAAGTCTGTGGGAGAAAACAGGTCAAATGTTAGGTTTGGCTTCATACTCACCTGAACAGGACAGCCACTATTATAATACGAAATCTGCTGAATATAACACCTATGCACCTCAATTCAATTTAACTATCAGCGGTACAAACGATGATAGAAGCACAGCAAGAAAAGTTAAGCAATGGATTGATGAAGCATTGGACGATAAATTCACTACACTTGCACATAAGAAGAGAAGGGTAAGGGAGGTATAATCAATGGCATTACTCAATAATTTGTATATCTTTGTTGAAAAAGAATCAATCACAGAGGACATTGAAAGCACCTCTCACCCTGTAGAAAAAGGTATTGACATAACCGATACAATCAGACGCAGCCCGACAATAATATCTTTGTCGGGCTATATTGTTAAGGTTGACAAAGTAAAGACCGCTGACGCTGTTGCACAAATACGAAAACTCAAAAACAATGGCTCTCTTATTAAGTATAATTCAGGAACGGAAATATACGAAAATATGCAGATACAAAGTTTCGTCCGTGATAAATCGTATGAAGTGTGGGGCGGCTATGGGTTCTCTATGGAACTTAAAGAGGTGCGAATTGCTAAAAGTGCTTATACACCGCCTAAGAAAACAACATCAACAACAAAAAAGCCTGCTAACACAAGCAAAAACACAACAATTAAAGCAGGTTCAATAGTTGTTTTTAAGGGCGGCAATGTGTATGTTTCATCAGACGCAAAAAAAGCAGCCGCAAAGCGGAACAGAAGCACTTGTAAGGTGGAAATCCCGAACAGCAAATCTTCACCTATAAGGACAGAGAGTTGGGCTATTCACCCTTATCACCTTGTAAGCACAGACGGAGGCAAGGTGTACGGTTGGGTTGATAAAGCAAACATAGAGAGCGTTAAGAATAACTCGACAGCGGCAAAAACAAACGGCGGCACACAACAGGTTAATGCAAAAAGCGGAACTGCTGTATATCATACAGTAAAAAAAGGGGACACCATTTACAAATTAGTCACCAAAAACTACAAAAGTTTAGGCAAAACCTCTCAGTGGGTGATTAATAACAATCCTCACGCTTTTAGCCGAAAAGGTGATGCAACCACGCTTCAAATCGGTAAAAAACTGCTTATGGGATATAAAAAGTAAAGGAGTATGATATATGACAGATTATATTGAAATCAATAAAGAGTTAATGCCGTATTCCTTTGAAATATCTTTAGCAGACGAAATCTTTACCATTGAAGTAAATTACAACAAAGCAGGAGATTTTTTCACTCTTGCTTTATATAAAGACGATGAAGTTGTATGTGCAGGGGAAAAGATAGTTTACGGCGTTCCGCTGTGGCAAGATGTGTACCAATCAGACAAATACCCTGCATTAATAGTGTTGCCGAAAGCGGAAAACGCAGATGATGTATCTGCTGTAACATTTGACAACTTAAACAACACTGTTTTTCTTTTTATAGATAATGTGGGGTGATATAAGTGTCGAATGAATCAAGAGTAGTAAAAAAGCCTTTAAGCAATAAAACAGAATCAAGGCTTGTCAAAGCAATGCAAGGGTGGACTAAGCCCTTGCAAAGTTTTGAATTAAAGCCGCAAGGTGTTTTCGGCAGTGTAGCACAAGTGAAGTGCGGAAATGTAACCATTAATTCAGATGAACTTGATTTGGAATTTACTTGCAAGTTTGACGATGATTTAGAGGTTAATGAAGCGGAAATTGTTGTTTACAATTTATCGCAAAACACAATTAAGCAACTGAAAGCAAAAGCGGCTATATCTATCACAGCAGGATATAAAGGCGATACAGGTGTTGTTTTTAGCGGTTTTGTTGACAGAGTAAAGACAAGACACGAAGGTGCTGATAAAGTCACAACAATATTTTGTTTTGACGATATAACAGACCATACAACAACAAGCGTATCTTATGCGGCAAAAACAAAAGCAAGTTATATCTTGCGGCAGTTAATTAATAAAACAGGATTACCCGTTGCGGTGTTCAAAGTGCGGCGTGATTACACCTATGACAGTGAACAGACCGTTGAGGGTGATTTAATGGAAAACATCAAAAAGTTTTCCGAAGTTTGCGGCGTTTCAACCTATGTAAATAAAGGAAAGATATATTGCCGTTACATAAAAGAGGGCGATAATATCAATTTTACAGTTTCCGAAGATACGGGAATGATAGGCTCTCCCGAAGAATTTGAGGAAGAACAGACCGCAGAAGATTTTTCCGAAATTGTCAATGGCTATAACATACAAATGTTGTTACAGCACCGTATGACAACAGCGGCAATTGTAAATCTATCAAGCCGTGACGCAAAAGGTAAGTACAGAGTGCGAAGCGGTGTTCATAGATTTAATCCAACAGAAGCAATAACAGAAATTGAGGTGATTTAATGGGAACAATGAGTTTCATTGATGAAATGATTGACGCAAAATTTCTTGATTTGAGTACAAGTTATATTGCGAAGGTTTTGTCTGTATCAGGTGCAAAAGCAACAGTCAGACCGTTATCCAAAATGAAGGAATACGGCTCTACTGCAAAAGCACAAGCCGATGTGCCGAATGTACCGATATTGCAAAATGCCCGAAATAAAATCACAAAAAAAACCGTTGCAATTGAGGGTAAAAATTACGATTTGGCAGTAGTAACACCGCTTGCAAAGGGTGATATTGTGCTGTGTGTAGTTTGCGACAGGGATATTTCTCAGGCAATAAAGGGGAAAAGCAATGTTCCTGCAATCGGACACCACTCAAAAAGCGACTCTGTTATTGTGGGTGTAATATAAGGGGGTATGTCACATAAAAGGCTTTGAATTAGACGAAAACGGCGATGTACTCATTGAGAACGGAGAAATACAGATGATAAACGGCAATGAACTCACAAGGCAAACCGTTGAAACTGTTTTAGGCACAAACAAAGGCGAATGGTTTCTTGATATTGACGAGGGCATTGAGTTTTCAAATCTGTTAGGCAAAGAAAAAAGCGAAGAAATCATTAAAAATGAGATTTTACAAGGACTATTACAAGTTGATAGTTCTTTTGTTTTGACGAAATTTTCCTTTGAATTTGATAAAGTGCAGAGGAAATTAAAAGTAGAGTTTGCGGCTCAAAATGAAGAGGGCGAAACGATAGAAGGAGGTCAGGAATGGCACTAACGGAAAAAGGCTTTGCAAGAAGGAGTTACGAAGATATTCTGAGTGACAAAATAGCAAAGGCTATTGAATTGTTCGGTAATGATATTGACACAAGCGATTTAACGCCTTTGGGAAAGTTTATCAGAATCGGAGCGTATGACTTAGCACAAGCCGAAGAGGAAATAGAAAACCTTTATTATTCAATTTTCCCGAACACAGCAACAGGGGTTAGTCTTGACCGCCTTTGTCCGTTTGTCGGTATCTCCCGTTTGCAGGCGACAGCCGCACAGTTCAGGGTAGAAATAACAGGTGAAGCAGGAACAGAAATTCCTTACGGTTTTCTTGTAAAAACGGAGTCAGAAGTTATTTTTTATAATACTCAGGAAACGGTTATTGATGAAACGGGTGTTTGCGAAATAATTGTTGAATGTGAAACGCAGGGTATTATCGGTAATGTAAATCCCTCTGAAATAAACATAGTGGTAAATCCCGTAGGTGATGCCGAGGTACTTGGCAAAGAGATACTTACGGCAGGAACAGACACCGAAGATGATGTGTCGCTCAGAAAACGATTTGAGCACGCAAGAGAAGGTGCAGGTAGTTGTAACGAAAATGCAATCACAGCGGCTCTTTTAAGAGTGGAAACAGTCACAAGTGCAGGTGTTATTGCTAACGATACAAACAGTGTTGATAGTTCGGGCAGACCTGCACACAGTTTTGAATGTTATGTTGCAGGTGGAGAACTGTATCATCAGCAAATTGCAGAAACCATATTTAACAAAAAGCCTTTGGGTATTGCTACACACGGAAAAGAATCCGTTACTATTACAGACGAATCGGGAACAACACACACAATTAAATTTTCTCACACAACCAATATTCCGATTTATGTTAAGGTTTCTCTTCGTACAGATGCAACTTTTGAGGGTGAAACGGGCAAGACGGATATAATTAACAATATTTCTTCCTATATTAATACTCTTGCATTTGGTGAGTCTGTTATCCTTTCTTCTCTTTACGGGCGTATTCACGCCGTAACAGGTGTTGTAGAGGTTACGAATTTGCAGTTATCCACAGACGGTAAAGTATGGGGTTCTGCAAATGTTGAAGTTGCAAAATGGGAAAAGGCAATCTGTAACAGCGTAGAGGTGGCATAATGAACACTTACAATGCAGAAAATCACGCTCTTAATTTGCCTGATAAATACCGCAAAACATCTGACAGTAATAATGCGAAAATACTTGAAATTGAGCGTTTAGAGGGCGTTAAAATAAGAGAAATGATTTCCCAAGTGGAAGCCATTCTCGATATAAATAACGCAACAGGTAAAACGCTTGACTTGTACGGCAATAAAGTCGGACAGCCAAGAGGTTCAGCAACGGACGAACAATACCGCATTATGATTAAAGCAAAAGTTTCAAGAGATTTGTGCAACGGTAGTATTCCGAGTATTGTCAATGCTCTTGCGGAAACATTCGGGTGCGATAAATCAGAAATTCAATTAAAAGAAGCGGAAAAGGACTGCACAGTTGAACTTGTTACCTTGCCGCTTGACACTCTTGTAACAGCAGGTTTTTCAGTTTCACAAATAACAGCCTTAATTAAAACTATAATTCCCATTGGAGTTACAGTAGAAAGTCTTGTGTATGAAGGAACATTCGAGTTCTCTGACAGTGAAGAAGAATATGACGAAAATGCAGGTTTTTCCGATGCTGAGAACGGCACGATAGGTGGTTATTTTGGCTATCTTGCAGGCGAAGAAACTGAAACTGTATTGCCTATATAAAGGAGGAATAAAACTTGGCAAATAATTGGACTACACCTTGCGAGTGGGAAAACGAGGGTACTGCCCCAAGTAATTCGCTCAAAAGCAAAGGTTTTCTTGCAGGATATAAACCGCCTGCGGCAATATTTAATTATTTCTTAAGCAAAACAAGCAAGTGTATTAAAGAACTGCAAAGTGCAGTTGATAAAGCCGATACAAAAACAAAGCCTATTGCAGAGGGCGGCACGGGAGCAACAAACCGTGCAAATGCCTTTAATAATTTGGCATATTTAGGTGACGAACCGATTAAGGGAACAGCAAATGATACGGTTGCGAATTGGGTGGCACTTGGTTCGGGCATTGCATATTACAGTCACTCAGATATGCTTGTAGGTCAGCCCACTCAGCACGGCACAGTTATTAACATCACTAACGGAGTAGGTGACTTGACGCAGATTTGGCAGAACAGACCTTCGGGGCTTGTCTATGTGCGAGGCGGTAACTCAGGCGGTTGGTTCGATGAAGGAAAATGGGAGAAAATGGCTACTGATGAAGCCTTATCAAATCACGCCAATAACAAGGCGAATCCTCACGCTGTAACTAAGAATCAGGTAGGACTTG
>JAZQWT010000154.1:0-7663 GCA_045632485.1 Acutalibacteraceae bacterium | reverse complement strand
TATTTCAGTTATGATGAACTCAATTACTGCGGCACAGCATTCTCACACATTCATTTACAGAGGCTGGGAAGTTGAAAGCCAGGGCAATCCCCTTGCTCATGCAATTTTAAGAGGATACGTAAACAAACACGGTCAGTCAATCCCTAACTATCACTACGAAGATCTTATTCACCTTGCTGAAATATACGATAAATCAGGTCTTAAAAACCCTGCAGTAATCATTGACACAAACCATGCGAATTCAGGTAAAAAATGGATGGAACAGCCGAGAATCGCAAAGGAAATACTTCACTCCTGCCGTCATTCAGACGATGTTAAGAAGCTTGTAAAAGGTCTGATGATAGAGAGCTACATTGAGGACGGAGCACAGAAGCCTGAAGATTGCGTTTACGGCAAATCAATCACAGACCCCTGCCTCGGCTGGGAGAAAACAGAAAAACTTATCCTTGACCTGGCTGACAAGCTTTAATGGAGAACAAATAAAATGATACGATTCGCACTGGAAAAGGATATTCCCAAAATCGGTGAACTTCTGTCGCAGGTTGATATGGTACATCACAACGGCAGACCTGATATTTTCAGAATCGGAAGAAAGTATTCGGATAATGAATTAAAAGAATTGCTGAATGACAATCAACGCCCTATACTTGTTTTGACAGATGAGAATGACAAGGTAACAGGCTATTGCTTCTGTATTTATCAGCAACACATAAACAATCCTGTTCTGACAGATATTAAAACACTGTATATTGACGACCTTTGTGTAAACGAAAAGCTCCGTGGAAATCATTTAGGTAAAGAACTGTACGAGGCTGCTGTCAGACTTGCCAGAGAAAGCGGATGCTATAATCTTACGCTTAATGTCTGGAGCTGTAATCCCTCTGCAATGAAGTTTTACGAAGCACAGGGTCTTGTCCCGCAAAAAACAGGTATGGAGCTGATACTGTAAGTTAAAAGCCGGATGGATATCAGGTACCTCTCAATAGCAGATACGATTATGAAATAAAAAATGTCCCTCACTTTATATTATGTGAGGGACATTTTGTTATACTTTTAAATTTTATCAGACGTGAAACTGCCTTTCAAGTTTTTCAGATAAAGAGATTGCGTTGGTTGTTATTTTTTTAATTCTTTCCTTATTATGAGGAATATGAACTCTTTCAGGGTATTCAAAATCATCTTTTGCAACACCGTTCATATCGCAGAAGACGTTTCCCCTGTTTGTTGCAACCTTAACAGGTATACCCAATTGTGAAAGCCTTGTAAGGAATTCCTTTTCAATGTCATACTCTTTATAGCAATCAGAAAAAGTAAGCACCACATTATCACCGTGTGTAATTGCTCCGCATCTTGCACCATTGACGATGCCGGGACCTGTGAAGAACATAATTTTTTCAATGTGATTTTTCATATTTTCAGGCAGATTTATAACACCAAGGTTTGAAAGCAGAACTGATGTTGAATACTCTGCGTTGATTCTGAATCCTACACCTACAAAAAAGTTTTTGATTGCAAGAGGTATATATTTTACAACTTTTCTTTCAATATCAACATTTCTCGTCATCAGCGAATTGAGAAGCCTTGCATCGTTTTCTGTTTTCAACTGCTGACTTACAGTTTTTAAAATCTCTTCAAAGGTGTACTCTTTTTCTTTCGGATTGATCTGTACAATCAGGCAAAGAACAAAGTTACGCAATGTACGGCTAGGAAAAGCTTTTCTTAAATTAACGGGAATCTGAACACTGACATACTTTTTCGTTTTACCCTCTGCAATCTGTTTTCTGTAATGAATATCAAGAAGAATTGCTGCAAATAGTTCCGTAATAGTGACGCCGTATATTTTGCTGAGAGCACGCAAACTTCCAAGAGGCATTGTCACAGCTGTATAATTAGCAATATGTAACGGAAGTTTTGTTCCCCGTTTATGATATGCTCGTTTTTCGGGCGTTACATATTTTTCTTCCGAATCAGCATATTTTTTGTAAGAATCCTCAAGCTCTTCTTTTTTTACAGTTTCATCAGTATCAAGAACAAACTGATTATAGGACACGTCATATCCTTTCATACGCAGATACTGCCCTGCAAGAGTTGAAACAAAAACTGCCGCACCGTATCCGTCACACAAAGAATGGTACACATCAACGCCTATGCTGTTTTCGTGATAGTAAACCCTGAAAAGGTAACCATTGTTTTCTTTGAAGTTTATTCTGTAGCAGTGATTGCTGATATCAGGATTTAAGGGACACTCCATTTCATTTTCTTCCAGATAATTCCAGAAAAAGCCTTTACGCATTTTCACCTTGAAAGACGGAAATCTCTGCAGAGTATCTTCCAATGCAAGCTTTAATATTTCAGGAGCAATTTTTTCTTTGAAATGAACGCTCAGACGAAACACATTTGACCAGCGTTTCATATTCTGGCCGGGAAATATCTTACCTGCATTATCAAGCTCTATCCACTTATACGAATTGTTTCTCATTTTCAAAAATTCCTTTTATAGGTTTTAACCGGGGGATATTTTTTAAATTTATTCAAATTAACTTTTATCCCTCCACCGCTTACGCGGTCCCCCTCCCTTTAGGCAAGGGAGGTTATACTCCATTTCAACAAAAGGATAATTTGTAAATTACCCGTTAATAACCTTGCCATTTTGCTGTCATCCCGGAGAGTAAGGGTCGGATCTCAAAATGGCAACACATAAAACTGTATTGCACATAACAGACTGTTAAGATCAATCTTCAAAAAGCTCTGTAGACAGATATCTGTCACCTGTATCAGGCAGAAGAACAACAATATTTTTTCCTTTGTTTTCTTCTTTTTCTGCAAGCTTAATCGCCGCATAAAGTGCCGCACCTGAAGAAATACCAACAAGCACACCTTCGTTTTTTCCGAAAAGTCTTGCGGCAAAATACGCCTCTTCTTCCGTAACGGTTATAATTTCATCAAGAATGCTCACATCAAGCACCTCGGGGATAAATCCTGCACCGATACCTTGCAGACCATGCTTTCCGGCTTCCTTACCTGAAAGGACTGCTGACCTTGATGGCTCAACTGCTACGATTTTAATATTTTCATTTTTAGATTTCAGGTATTGTCCCACACCTGTTATTGTTCCGCCTGTACCTGCACCTGCAACAAAAACATCAACTTTTCCGTCAGTATCATCGTAAATTTCGGGGCCTGTTGTTTCGAAGTGAGCTTTGGGATTCGAAGGATTTGTAAACTGTCCGGCAATAATACTGCCGTCAATTTCTTTCTGCAAATCTTCTGCTTTTTTTATTGCTCCTGCCATACCGTTTTTGCCGTCGGTAAGAACAAGTTCTGCACCGTAGGACGAAATGAGCTTTCTTCTTTCGACAGACATTGAATCCGGCATAACAATAATAAGCCTGTAGCCTTTAGCTGCACATACAAGGGCAAGTCCGATACCTGTGTTGCCTGAAGTAGGTTCAATAATAACAGAATTTTCGTTTAATAAGCCTGCTTTTTCGTAATCCTCAATCATCTTTATCGCAACGCGGTCTTTAACAGACCCTGCAGGGTTGAAGGATTCAATCTTTGCAAAAACTTTCGCCTTAAGGTTTAATTTTTTCTGAAGATTTGAAAGTTCAAGCAAGGGTGTTCTGCCGATAAGTTCATAAGCTGATTTATAGATTTTCGCCATAATTCTCACCTGATTGAATATTCTCTTAAAATATTTCCGTCAAAATCTTTCCACAGAAATACGCCATCTTCAAGTATCATATAACCGTGGTGGCTGTCTTCTTTCGGAATAGAAACAGAACCGGGATTCATATAAACATAATTTTCGTGCTCAGTGCATTTCGGCACGTGAGTATGACCATGAAGAAGAATATCACCGTCACCTAAAGGCGGGAGGTTATTCTCATTGAAATTATGTCCATGAGTAAGATAAACCATTCTCTTACCCTCTGAAATTATTGCATAATCGGCAAGAATGGGAAAAGAAAGTACCATCTGGTCAACTTCCGTATCACAGTTGCCTCTCACTGCAAGAATTTTATTTTTAAGTGGATTTAAAAGTTCAATAACCTTTTTCGGAGCATAATCACGAGGTAAATCGTTTCTCGGTCCATGATAGAGAATATCACCTAATAAAACTAATTTATCTGCTTTTTCTTTTTCAAAAGATTCAAGCATTTGCTCACAGAAATAAAGTGAGCCGTGTATATCTGATGCTATAAAATATTTCATATAATCAATCCTCAATTGCAGCCTTGCGTGAATTTATTGCCTTGAAAATTTCAGGGTCAAATTTTGGTGTTCTGTCGTAATAATAGAGACCGTTCTGCTCCTGCTCGATATCGTAAAGCTGTGTGTAACAGAAGCCGAACATATTCGAGTTATCAAGAAGTGCATCTGTAAGACCTTTGTATCTTGCTATGAATTCTTCCTCTGTTTTCGGTGCTGTGCCATAGCCCCAGTCTCTTTCACCGGGATTTATCGACCACTGAATTCCGCCGTATTCGCTTACAAATGCAGGTGCTCCTATGTAAGTCTGACGGTCTGCCATCCTTTCATAAAGAATACCTGTTTCCATAAACGGGTCGTAACGCTCTTTGATAACTTCAGGATTCTGGTCATAGTCGTGTACATCATAAATATCTGTTTCCACATGATAGTTACCGCTTGTATCGATGCAGGGACGTGTTTCGTCAACATATTTTGTTGCTCTGTAAATATTTCTCAACAGTTCAGGATTCTGTCTTCTGCCCTCGAAATCCCATGTTTCATTGAACGGACACCAGCCGATAATCGAAGGATGGTTGAAATCTCTTTCAACACATTCAAGCCATTGCGGAAGCATAATTTCAAGTGACCTGTAGCTTGAATAGTCAATACCCCAGTTACCGAATTCACCCCAGACAATATATCCCATCTTATCGCAATGGTATAAGAATCTTGGCTCGAAAACTTTCTGATGAAGTCTTGCACCGTTGAAACCGACTGCAAGAGAAAGTTCAATATCTTTCTTTAAATCTTCGTCCGTAGGTGCTGTATAAATACCGTCACGATAAAATCCCTGGTCAAGAACTAATCTTTGGAAAACTGATTTGCCGTTAATCAGGAACTTGAATCCGTCAAGCTTTACATTACGAAGACCGAAATAGCTTTTCACTTCGTCATCACAGAATCTTATTTTCAAATCGTAAAGTCTGCCGTTACCTACTTCCCAGAGATGAGTTTCGCTGAGTTTAATTTCGCCTGTTACTGTGCTTTCTGCAAGTTTTTTGAATGAACCCATTTCCTTGCCGTCGTAGTAAGCAGTTGCCTCAAATTCACCGTTACCCTCAACCAAAGCCGTAACAGCAACTGTACCGTTTAAATAGTCGGGATAAAATTTAACGTTTTTAATGTAATTCTTTGGTGTGAATTCAAGCCATACAGTCTGCCATATACCTGTTGTTCTTGTATAGTCGCATCCGCGTGAATAAAACTCTCTGCACTGCTTACCAACAGGCTGAAGCGGACTTCTCACATCGTCAACTGCATATACAACAACCGTATTTTCATCCTCTGTGAGATATTCTGTTATGTCAAATTTAAAAGAAGAAAATCCGCCTTTATGCGAGCCGATTTCTTTGTTATTTATAAAAACTCTTGTATAATAATCAACTGCACCGAAGTGGAGGAAAACTCTGCCTGACAATTGTTCGGAAGTGATATTTATTTTTCTTCTGTACCACACAGCAGGAATAAAATCAATATGTTCAATACCTGATAATTTGCTTTCAGGGCAGAAAGGTACAACAATTTTTGTTTCCCATTCTTCGCGGTTTAAAATTCCTGTTGCAAGCTTGCTGTTGCCGAAATCAAATTCAAAATCCCATTCTCCGTTCAGGTTGAGCCAGTTTGCTCTTTCGAATTGCGGATTGGGGTGTTCATGTCTTGGTATCATAATTTTGCCTCCTTGCATATATACTGATAAAATGATACCATACATAAAAATTACTGTCAATAAATTAATCCCCGCAGAATTTATCATTCTGCGGGGATATATTGAATTATACAGCACTGTTAATGATATCTGCTATGCTGTCATTTTCTTCTGATGTCCAATCGGGATTAATAAAAATGTAAGCAGTTCTTGCAAGGTAATCAAGTGTCTTCGGACACATATCCATTGTGTAATCCATCTGCAGACCCTGGTTTTCTTTCATCTTGTAGGGGTCCATCGCAGGGTGCAGAGCACCGCGTTTTTCCATAATCTGTGTCCAGTTTGTGTAAACATGTTTGCCTGTATCTGCAGGAATTGTAATCCCAAGTCCGTTTGCTTCGCATTTTTCTTTGAAAGCACGTGTTTCATCTTTTGTTGCAAAGCGGAGTGCAAGTGTTGTTGCACAGTCACCTTCCGCATCATGTGAGGGTGCAACTGTTAATTTATCGCTCAATTTTTCAATAAGTGCAAATTTATTCTTATGTAAATCCTCAATAATTCCGTGGAGCTTTTTAAGCTGTTCACGGAGAATTGCACCTGTGATATCGGAAATTCTGAATTCAGTTCCGCCGAAAAGAGGTTCATTTATTCCGTCAAGCTGTGTACCGAAGAAAGCAACTGCACTTGAATCATGGTAAATAAGTGCACGTTCAAAAATTGTACGGTTTTCAGTTACAAGAGCACCGCCTTCTCCTGCAGAAAGTACTTTAAAATAGTTGTAACTGTATGCTCCTGCATCGCCAATAGTGCCAAGAAATTTATCATTAAACTTACCGCCGATTGACTGACAGGCATCTTCCACAACTGCAATGTTATATTTTTCTGCAAGTTCGCAGATTGCATCCATATTGCTGGGGAATCCCTGAATATGAACAGGAATAATTGCCTTTGTATTCTTTGAAATTTTCTTTTCAACATCTTTTACATCGATTGTGAGAGTTTCGTCAGCCTCTGCAATAACGGGAATTGCACCAACATTTGTAACTGCAAGAGCAGTTGCGATGTAAGTATAAGCAGGGACTATAACCTCATCTCCGGGGCCTATGCCAAGTCCGATAAGCGCACAAACAAGAGCACCGAAACCTGATGTCATCAGAAGACAATAGTCTGTTGACATATATTCTTTCCATTCATCTTCAAAGTGGAGCACTTCCTGACCTGAACCGTTGATTTTAAAAAAGTCTTTTGAATTTATTGCACGTGCAACTGCATCGATTTCTTCTTGTCCTATTCTGTACATAAAAATTACCTCATTTCATATTTTCGCGGATTATGCGTAAGTTTTCGTTTATAATATTCTGGTCCGTGTTGTCTGCAAGCGGAAAAAGGTGACCGTACATAAAACAACCTACTTCATATCCGCCCCTGCAAAGCTGGTCCTGTGACGGCAGATAAACATTGTAGCCGTTTGCACAGGAAAGACACAGGGTGTAAGTGTAGGGCGAATAATCTCTCATACGCATTGCAATTTCAGAGAATATTTCAAAGGGGAAAGGCACAAATACAATGTCGCCAAGTGAAATAATTGTCTGACTGTATGTAAAGAAATCAGGCTTTTCACAGGTGGGATTTTTAAGGTATTCGTAGGTTTCTTTATAATGCTCGTATTTGAGTTTGTCGATATTAATTAATTTTTCCGGATTGGTATATTCAGAAAGCTTCTTTTCAACCTCTTCCAGCGAAGGCATTTCTTTATGAGGTAGT
>JAZQWT010000153.1:0-13107 GCA_045632485.1 Acutalibacteraceae bacterium | reverse complement strand
ACGCCTGTATATCTTGTCATAAAGCCTGTAAGGATTGCCATGGGGTTTGTGTAGTTCAGGAACCATGCATCAGGGCAAACTTCTTCCATATCAGCTGCAAAATCAGCAAGAACGGGAATTGTTCTCAAGCCTCTCATAATGCCGCCGATGCCGAGTGTATCAGCAATTGTCTGACGAAGACCGTATTTTTTCGGGATTTCAAAGTCAGTAATTGTGCAAGGGTCATAAAGACCAACCTGAATTGCATTAACTACAAAATTAGCACCGCGAAGAGCTTCTTTTCTGTTTTCAACACCAAGGTGTGTTGTAATTTTCGCTCTGTTTTCGTTAACATTTGCATTAATTGCAGTCAAGATAATTTCAGAATCCTTAAGTCTCTGCCCATCAATGTCATAAAGAGCAAATTCTGCATCGCGTAAAGAAGGTGTACACATACAGTCACCAATAACGTTTCTTGCAAAAACTGTACTACCTGCACCCATAAATGTTATTTTCATAAAAATCCCTCCAAGATTTGGTGTTATTTAAAATATACAATTTTTTCATAAAATCGTCAAGGGATTTTGAAATTTTTGTCTAATTATTTTTTTGCTCAAGGTCATATACAATGACGGAATTGGGATAAAGCACATCTTTATTTTCGCAACCGTAAATACATTCACCCAGCTTTGCATCTTTCGGCACACATTTTTTTGCATACATTTTGATTTCTTCCGTACCTCTGTTGAACAAAAGAAGATAACCTTTTTTCTTATTCCAACCGCAAATAACGGTAATTTCCGAAGCAGATTTCAATTGTTTCATATCATAATTATTTATATCACAAAGTACCTCACTGTAACGCATACGCATCGCAAGTGCATTTTTCAGAGCTATAAACATATGCTTTCTGTTTTTCCAGTCAAACGGAAATCTGTCAAAGAAAGCAAGTTTACCATAAAACGGATGATTTTCAGGAAGAACAAACCTCCCCTTTTCTGTATTACGAAGCCCAAGATTCATTGGCTGTTTTTCTGCAAATTCCTGTCCGTTGTTTACAAAATAAACTGTGTTTGGTAAAAGTGCCGTAACAACAGACGCAGCCATGGATCTGAGAAGACCTAAATTATACATACTTCTCGGTGTATCTGCCATCTCAGTGCAGGAAACTGACAAAACTTCCCCTGAAATGCACTCATAAAGGCGTTTATTAAAATTGGTACTAACATAACTTGCTTCATCCCATAAATCCCAAATACCACCCGTATAGAAGCTGTAACCGGCTTCTTTTAATTTACCGGAACGTTGCGAATTGAATTCTTCTGACCAGAGAAGAAAACTCTTATTCTTTTTCAAAATATCACTTATAATTTCTATAGTCAGTTCTTTCGGTAAAGCATGGGCCATATCAATTCTCGCACCGTCAATATTATAAGTGTCCATATAATAAGGAATAACCCTTTTTATATAATTCCATAAATCTGTATTAGGCTTCTCACCGGGAAATGAACTGCACTTTATTCCATCCTGTGCTATCATCGGAGGAAAACTTTCACCAAACTTTTTCTTCACATTTTCTGTGTTATCAAAATAAAATCTGAGAAAAGTAATATCACTCCATGGCGGTTGAGGGTCATTGATTGTATCGGCAAAACCTGGCATAACAGAAATGCCTAATTTATCTGAACACTGTTCTGTAAAATCCTTTACATCATTTTCAAAAAGCTTCACAGCATTTTCATCAGGTGAAAAAGTAAAGCTTTCAGCAAATGAATCAATACTTTCCCCTTGATAAAGTTGTTTTACATTCTTTTCTGTCACTGCAATATGACCTAATTCACTGCATTCAGGTGCTTTAAAATCAAGTAACGAATGATTTTTAACCCAGTAAAACCAATCAGGATGAGTTTTACATAAATCACTGTCGCGTGATGCTGTGCGGAAAGCAAAGTCAAGCACAACCTTCATCTGCAATTTATGACAAGCCTCGCATAAAGCTGCAAACTGCTCTTCAGCAGTCATCCCTTTAAGATGGCTGTCACAATATGACGGGTCAATTTTCATTATATTTTTTATAGCATAAGGGGACGGTAATTCACCCTTTTTATTTTTCTGTGACATTTCAAAAACCGGCAGAAAATATATTCCGTTAAATCCCATTTCTTTTATAAGAGGAAGTAGTGCGATTGTTTTAAGAAAACTTCCGTTTTCAAACCCTTTTCCGTGATCCCACGCAGAAAAACTTCTGACAAATAATGAATAAAAAGACATCGCGTTCATCTGTTTTGTCTTTTTGTATGAAAAAATATATTCTATTGCTTTTTTAAAATAATCTGCAGAATTTACAAGAATCTCCCCTTGTATGTCTGCTTTTTCAAATTCTGCACCAACGTAATTCCATGAATAGGGAATTTTATATTTTTCGCAACCTTCGTTTTTGGAAAGTATTTCAAGAATTTTTTTTAAATTTTCCATAACCCAAACTCCTAATATTAATTAAAATTATTCTTTGACAAATTGGTTTAAATAAACCTCTTTTTTTGAAAAATCTTGAAATAGCTTTACTCTTATGTTATATTTATTAAAAGGATGTGATTATATGGAATTAAAAACTTATGTTTTAACTTCATTGGCAAAAGTTTTTCTCGATGAAGAGCCGAAAAAATATATGGTTCTCAAAAAGATTTCTGCTTTCAGAAACGAAAAAATTGCTTTTCAGTTAGCAATTTCAAGTAACGAATGTACAGAGGATCTGTTTTTAGAGATTTCTGAAAAGCTTAATGTTTACAGAATTCTTTCAGTACCTTCAATAAAAGCAGTAACTGACGATACTGACGACTATTATTTAAGAACTACTCCCGGTCTTTATCCTGACGCTCTCAGGCCTTATAATGGCGAAGGATTCAGAATGGCAGCAGGTGCATGGATAAGTTTCTGGGTTGAGGGAGAAAACCTTGATGCAGGTGAACACAAAATTGAAATCAAAATTAAAGACAATAAAGGTGAAGTTCTCTGCACAGAAAAAATCATACTTGATATTATTGACGCTTGTCTTCCCGAACAGTCACTGATACACACAAACTGGTTTCATTGTGACAGCCTTGCTACATATTACAAAGTACCCGTTTTCAGTGACGAGTTCTGGAGAATTACAGAAAACTTTGTAAAAACTGCAGCAGACCACGGTATTAATTTTATTCTGACTCCACTTTTTACACCGCCTCTTGATACAAAAATCGGTACAGAAAGACTTACCGTTCAGTTGATTGGTGTTAAAAAGACTGAAACAGGATATGAATTCAACTTTGACAAACTAAAAAAATGGGTTGATATGTGCCGCAAAAACGGTATAAAATATTTTGAAATGTCCCATCTTTTCACACAGTGGGGCGCACTTCATGCACCGAAAATTATGGCTGATGTTGACGGTGAAGAAAAACGTATTTTCGGTTGGGAGACCGAGTCAACAGGAAAGGAATATGAAGAGTTCCTTTCTGCATTCGCACCTGAACTTACGGCATTTCTGGAAAAAGAAGGAATTGCAGACAAGAGTTATTTCCACGTTTCCGATGAACCGGGACTTGATTCTCTCGAAACCTACGGCAAACTCAGCACACTTATTCACAGACTTTTCGGTGACAAATGCAAAGTTATCGATGCTCTTTCAAACTTTGATTTCTATGAAAAAGGCTATGTTCCCCTGCCTATTCCCTGTGAGGAACATATTGAAGAATTTGCAGGAAAAGTTCCTGAATTGTGGACATATTACTGTTGTGGTCCTACAAACAATTATTATTCCAACAGATTTCTTTCAATGCCGCTTCAGAGAACCAGAATAATCGGTATGCAGATGTATAAATACAATGTTAAAGGCTTCCTCCATTGGGGATATAACTTCTATTTTACTCAACTTGCAGTAAGACCTGTTGATCCCTTTGCAGAAACTGATGCTGACAGTGCTTTCTCATCAGGCGATGCCTTCGTTGTATATCCCGGTCCTGACGGCACTGCCTGGTCATCTATAAGACTCAAAGCAATGAACGAGGCTTTCCAGGATATGCGTGCATTACAGATGCTCGAAAGCTTAACAGGCAAAGATGAGGTTATGAAAATTCTTGAAAACAACAACGGTGAAAACTTCAATATGAGTTTTACAGAATATCCGAGAAGCGAAGAATGGCACATTTTAAAACGTGAAGAAATCAATAATAAAATAAGAGAACTCTTATAAAATAAAAACCACAGTAATCTTTTCTGATTACTGTGGTTTTAAGTTTAATTAAAGTATTTTTCCGCCGCCGATAACATAGTCACCGTCATAGAAAACAGCCGCCTGACCTTTTGCGGGGGCACGTTGAGCTTCTTCAAACTCAACAAGAAATTTTTCTTCATCATACTGGGAAACCGTTGCAGGAACTTCCTTGTGCCTGTAGCGGATTTTTACACCTACTTTAATCGGAGAAGTAAGTTTTTCAAAAGCTATCCAGTTTACATCATTAACGAGAATCGATTTCTGATACTGTTCTTCTGCACGACCTATGATAACTTCGTTTCTTTCAACATTTTTCTCAAGAACAAAATACGGCTCTGTTGACGCAATACCAAGACCTTTACGCTGTCCTACAGTATAACCGATTATCCCTTTGTGACGTGCAATTATTTTGCCGTTTCTTTCAACGAAATTACCCTCGGGGAATTTTTTACCGCAATAATTTTCAATGAAAGATACATAATCACCATTTTTTACAAAACAGATATCCTGACTGTCAGGTTTTGCAGAATTTATAAAGCCATAATCTTCTGCAATACCTCTTACTTCATCTTTTGTAAGTTCACCGACCGGAAGAAGAAGTCTTGATAATCTCTCCTGAGAAAGGCTGTAAAGCACATAACTCTGGTCTTTCATATCATATTTACCTTTTTTAAGAAGGTATCTTCCGCTGCTTTTATCAAACTCTGTGCAGGCATAATGACCTGTTGAAATATACTGTGCATCAAACTTGTCTGCAGCTTTCAGTATATGCTTGAATTTAATATATCTGTTGCAGTCTATGCAAGGATTAGGAGTTTCGCCGTTTAAATAGCCTTTTACAAAACGGTCAATTACTTCACCTTTGAAATCATCCTTAAAATCATACACATCAAAAGGAACAGACAATTTTCCGCAAACTAATCTTGCATCTTCAATATCTTCATCTGTACAGCAGGATTTTGCTGAATTATCCTCGTCTTTTTCATCATAAAGCTTTAAGGTCACACCATGACAATCAAAGCCTTTGTTTTTAAGCAGACAAGCGGCAACTGAACTGTCAACACCACCGCTCATTGCAACTATTACTTTATTTTTATCTGACATATCAATCTCCTCAGGCCACATAAACAATATCGTCATTTTCCGACTCTACGTAAAAGCTTACCGTTCCGTCATAATCTGTGCGGTAAACTTCTGCATCTTCTTTATAAAGATTTTTCAGAGTTATGCCGTCAGGATGATTATATTCATTATATTTTCCCACACTGATTACTGCAAAATCAGGCGATGCGGCTTTAAGAAATTTCACATCAGATGAATCTTTACTTCCATGGTGAGATACTTTAAGCACATCACAATCTAAGTTCTGACCGCTTTTCAGTAAAAGTTCTTCCGCATTCTTTTCTGCATCACCTGCGAAAAGAAACTTTTTCTCGCCGTATTCAACCATTGCAACAACAGACATATTATTGATTTCTTTATCTGCTTTCACAGGGCCGAGAATTGTAATTTTCGCATCATCAAGAAAAAACTCATCTCCTGCTACAGAAAAAACAGGATTGATTTTATAGTCAATAATTGCTTCTGAAAAAGTTTTATATACGTCAGTTTTAAGCTCCTTATGCTTTTTTATTTCAGGCATAATCAAAGTATCAATGTCAAAATCTTCAAAAAGCCTGCTCATTCCGCCTATATGGTCAGAATGGGGATGACTTGCAATTACGATATCTATTTTTTCAATACCGTTATTAACAAGGAAATTTCTCACAATTTCGTAATACTCTGCTTCACCGCAATCTATCAGCATATTTTTGCCGTTACATCTGACAAGAGCACAATCGCCCTGTCCCACATTTATAAAATCAACCTGAAAACCGTTTTTACTATCAGAAACACTTGTATTTTTCGGAATAAGACCTGCACTTGCCAATTCCTCCGCCCAGTTAGTTTCCGTTTCGGTTTCTTCTGATTTTCCGTTTGTTTTTGCATTATTGTTAATCAGAACAACAGCAGTAATTACACCTGCAATCACAAGAATCAGGGCAATAATAATTACAATAAGCTTTTTATTTTTTCTTTTTTCTGCCATTGTTTTTCACCACCTTGCGTTTTTGAGTATTTGCACGGTTGTTTGAGAACTGTTGAGGATTACCCTTAATAAGACATTTTTCTGAATTACCTATCAGATCAGTACGACGTGCTTTTTTAAGTGCCTCTTCAACCAATGCTTTGTTTTTCGGATTATAACTCTGCAGAAGAGCGCGCTGAAGCGCCTTATCGTGAGGGTTTTTCGCAACATAAACTTCTTTTAATGTATACGGGTCAAGACCTGTGTAGAACATACAGGTTGAAACTGTGCCGGGGGTGGGATAGAAATCCTGCACCTGTTCAGGTTTAATGTGCTCTTTTTTCAGAAATTGTGCAAGTTCTATTGCATCATCAAGAGTACTGCCGGGGTGAGACGACATAAGATAAGGCACAAGATACTGCTCTTTTCCGATTTTTTTGTTTATAGCAAAATATTCACGTGCAAATTTTACATATGCTTCAATATGAGGTTTACCCATATAATCAAGAACACTTGCACTGCAATGCTCAGGAGCAACCTTAAGCTGACCGCTTGTGTGATGCTCTACTAATTCACGGAAGAAGGTTTTATCTTTATCTTCAAGAAGATAATCAAATCTTATTCCTGAACGGATGAAAACTTTTTTCACTTTCGGCAGTTTTCTTAATGTTCTTAAAATATCAAGGTATTCTTCGTGGTTTGAAACGAGCTGTTTACACGGAGTTGGTGCAAGACATTTTTTGCCCTTGCAGAGACCATGTTCAAGCTGTTTATCGCAGGACGGTCTGCGGAAATTTGCAGTAGGTCCGCCAACATCATGAATATATCCTTTGAAATCTTTGAGCTCGGTAAGTTTTTTTGCTTCTTGGATTATGGACTCTTTGCTTCTTGTCGTAATGAATCTTCCCTGATGAAAAGCAAGTGAACAGAAATTACAAGCACCGAAACAGCCCCTGTTGTGAGTTATCGAAAACTTGACTTCTGCTATTCCCGGTACACCGCCAAGAGATTCATATGACGGGTGATAATCTCTTTCATATGGCAGAGAATAAACCCAATCAAGCTCTTCTGTTGTCAAGGGAGGCATAGGAACATTCTGAATAAGCATTTTATCTCCGTGACGTTGCTTAATCATCTTTCCTCTGATATGGTCCTGCTCATCAAGCTGAATTCTGTTTGCTATGGCATATTCACGTTTTGAATTCACAACATTTTTATATGAGGGACATTCAACACCTGTATAAGGTGTGTCTTTTGTATCAATAAGGCAACAAGTACCTTTGATATCGGTCATAGTAGAAATACTTTCACCGTTTGCAAGTCTCTCGGCAATTTCAATAGTCTGATTTTCGCCCATACCGTAACTCAGAAGGTCCGCACCTGATTCAACAAGAATTGAAGGCTTAACACAGTCATCCCAATAGTCATAGTGTGCAAATCTTCTTAAAGATGCTTCAAGTCCACCTATAATTATCGGACTGTCAGGATAAATCTCGCGGATTTTTTTACAATATACAATAACAGCTCTATCAGGTCTTTTACCTGCTTTACCACCGGGAGTATATGCGTCGTCACTTCTTTTTTTCTTTGCAGCAGTATAATGAGCTACCATACTGTCTATATTGCCTGAAGTAACAAAAAAGCCTAATTTCGGTCTGCCAAAAATCTTGAAAGCCTGATTGTTTTTCCAATCAGGCTGACTCATAATACCAACTTTGTAACCTTTAGCCTCAAGCACACGTGAAATTATAGAAACACCAAAGCTGGGATGGTCCACATAAGCATCGCCCGTTACATAAACGAAATCGACACTGTCCCATCCTCTCTGTTTTGCTTCTTCTGCTGTTATAGGTAAAAAGTTACTCATTTTTTAAAAATCCTCATCATCGTAATTTTCTTCATATTCAGACTCTGAACCTGCTTTGTTCATATTGATTTTTCCGTCAGAAGAAAGCGCATTCATTTCCATATATTCCTGCTTTGAAAGAAGAACTTTTCTCGGTTTTGCACCTTCTGACGGTCCGATAATACCTCTTTCTTCAAGGTCATCAATGATTCTTGACGCACGTGCATAACCTAACTTCAGTTTTTTCTGAAGCATTGTTGTAGACGCTGCCTGCATATCAACAACAACTCTTATTGCATCGGGAAGCATTTCATCTGCATCATCGTCATCATCATCTTCAACGTCATATCCTGCACGTTTCTTTTCGTTGACTGCGTGCTTTTCAATTTCTTCAATAATATCTTCGTCATAAGAGCCTTCTTTCTGACTCTTGATGAAATCAACAACATTTTCAACTTCTGTATCTGAAAGGAATGCGCCCTGTACACGCAATGGTTTTGACATACCTACAGGGTTAAAGAGCATATCACCGTTACCGAGAAGCTTTTCAGCACCTGCAGTATCAATAATTGTACGCGAGTCAATCTGTGAAGAAACAGAAAGTGAAATACGGCTTGGAATATTTGCTTTGATAACACCTGTGATAACGTTGACTGACGGTCTCTGTGTTGCTATAACAAGATGCATACCTGCAGCACGAGCCATCTGTGCGAGACGGCAGATTGAATCTTCAACTTCGTTGGGTGCTGCCATCATAAGGTCAGACAATTCGTCAATAAATATAACAATCTGCGGCATTTTGGGAATATCAGGATTTGATTCGCAGAATTTGTTATAACCTTTGATATTTCTTACGTTTCTTTCGGAGAAAAGCTTATATCTGTTGAGCATTTCAGTAACTGCCCATGCAAGAGCACCTGCAGCTTTTCTCGGATCAGAAACCACAGGCACAAGCAGATGCGGAATACCGTTGTAAACGGTAAATTCAACCTGCTTGGGGTCAATCATAAGAAGTTTTACTTCATCGGGAGTTGCATTGTAAAGAAGGCTGACAATCATTGAGTTGATGCACACAGATTTACCTGAACCTGTTGTACCTGCAATGAGGAGATGGGGCATCTTTGCAATATCAGCACAGATAATGTTACCTGTAATATCTTTACCGAGAGCAACATTAAGCTTTGAATCTGATTTTCTGTATTCTGCAGTATCGATAATTTCTTTGAGAAGAACCATTGTACGGTTTCTGTTGGGAATTTCAATACCAACTGCAGATTTATTGGGAATAGGTGCTTCAATTCTGACACCTGAAGCTGCCATATTCATTGCAATATCATTTGAAAGACCTGTAATTTTACTGATTCGCACACCGGGTGCCGGCTGAATTTCATAGCGTGTAACAGAGGGACCTCTGCAGATTTCGCAGATTTTAGCCTCAACACCAAAGTTTTTAAGAACATCAATAAGATGCTGTCCGTTTGACTGAAGTTCTTTTGTATAGTCAATTTTCTGCGACAAATCAGGAGTTGAAAGACAACTCATAGGCGGATATTTATACTGCTTTGCTTTACCTGAACGAGAAGAAATAAATGCAGTTTCAGTGATTTCAAAAGCATTTTCATTTTTCTGTGGCTTTGCAGGAGCAGTTTTTTTCTGTGCCTGTCTGATTACAGGTTTTTCTTCGATTTTTTCAGGTTCTTCTTCAATAATTTCATCAGCCTGTGTCGGATTTGTACCGTCGTCTACATAGTCAATATCTAAAGCTCTGATTCTATTGCGTTTTCTTGACACACCTGTGCTGCCGCCTTTTACACCTGTAATAACAGGAGGCATAACAATTTCTGACGGGTCAAAAGAATAATCTTCCGAATCATCAACCTCAGGCGGTACAAAAGGCTTATCCTGAGGCACTTTATCTTCTACAGGAATAAATTCTTCAGGATAATCAGGAGTAAAGTCAACACCCTGATTTTCAAAGATTTCGTCAGTTTCTCTTCTTGCAAAATCCTCGTTTTCAGTTCTTCTCTCTTTCAGTTCAGCAATCTTATCCCCTGCTTTTCTTACGGGCTTTTCAACAGTACCGATAAGCTTTGCAAGAGTTGTACCTGTGAGAATCATAAGTGTACCGAAAGATATAATCGAAACAAGCACAACTGCAGGTGCTTTTGCACCGCAGGCAAGCACAATTCCGCCACCGAGAATTGCACCAAAAAGTCCACCGTTACCGATGTTTAATCCTTTTTCATAAACATCAGCAATCTGTTCCATAATTGTGTAGCTTTCAAAATAGTCAAAATCATTTGCAACTATATGTATAAAGCTTGAGAGGAAAAGCAAAAACACTCCTGAACCTATAACACGTCCTATATTGCCTTTATCATAAAGCCTTTCCCTTGCACAGAGAACTGCAACATAGCCCAGTAAAACAGGAACAATAAATGCAGACACACCAAATGTGCCGAACATAATCTTCTGCCTGATTACTTCCCATACAGAACCGCCGGGAATCACACAGAAAGCAAACAGAAGCAAAGCAACACAAAAGAGAATGACAGCCACCATCTGCATTGAGATTCCGACTTTTTCATTCTCAACAGGTGCTTTTGATTTCACCTTTTCAGGTTGAGGTGCAGCCTTTTTCTTTGGCTGTTGTTTTGTATTTGTTGTTTTTTTGGCAGGTTGCGTTTTCTTTTTTGCGTTTGCCATTTTTCATTTTCCTTTCAGTAATCAATTTATCTAACTCTTCCAAAGCATCGGACAATGAACCTATTTTATCAATAAGACCGTATTCTACGGCATCCTTACCGCCGAGAATCGTTCCCACATCTGTAACAAGTTCACCGGTTTCAAGCATAATTCTGCGGAAAGTTTTATCGTCAATTTTTGAGTTAGAGCAAACAAAGCTTACTATTCTTTCCTGCATCTGCAGAAAATATTCCAGCATCTGCGGTACACCTATCACAAGACCATTGGTACGTACAGGGTGAACTGTCATTGTGGCAGAGGGAACAATAAAGGATTTATCTGCCGCAACAGCAAGAGGAACGCCTATTGAATGACCGCCGCCGAGAACGAGAGACACGCTCGGTGTTTTCATTCCTGAAATAAGTTCAGCAATAGCAAGTCCCGCCTCAATATCACCGCCCACAGTATTGAGAATAAGAAAAAGTCCGTCTATATCGTTGCTTTCCTCAACTGCAATAAGCTGGGGTATAATGTGCTCATATTTTGTTGTTTTCGTTTCCTGTGGAGCAACATAATGCCCCTCAATCTGACCGATAATAGTAATGCAGTGAATTTTATGAGAATGCTTTTTTACAGTTATTGAACCTGTTTCAAAAATCTGCTTTACAGTATTTTCAAAAAAGCTTTCATCATCACAATCTTCATAGTTTTCATAAATACGTTCCGCCATTTTGCTACCTCCGGAAAGACAATTATCATTGACTATTTTGTCCGTCCGAAAAGCAAAAATGCATTACACTATATAATAACATTTTTTTATAGTTTTTTCAAGAGAAAACACAACAGAATTATTGCAAAACTGCAATAACAATGCCTGTTATAATTACACCTGCACAGAACAGCTTATAAAGGATTCTTTTCTCTTTAAAAATGAATTTTCCGCCTAAAATTATTACGATACAGCTTACCTGTTTAATAAGCGTCATAAGTGATACAGTGCAATCAGGGCTGTTATTTGCAACGAACAACGCTTTATCACCTATTACGAGAGAAATGCTCATAAGATAAACCCATTTGTTTTTAAGGGCAGATTTAAAATCAATTTTAGTTTTTGTAAAAATAATATACATCGCATAAAACAAAACGAGAAAAAGCATATACCAGAATTGAAGTTGGTTTGAGGTAAGGTCACCTTTTCTCATAAGAATTTTGTCAAGTGCACCTGACAGAGCAGTTAAAGCACATCCTGCAAAGGCAGTTATGATTACTTTGGGGCTTACTTTTTCTGCGTTATCTTGTTTGTCCTTTGACGGCTTGAATTTAAGAAGCAGAAGACCTGCACATACAAAGGATAACCCTATAACGTGCATATAACCGATTGATTCCCCTACAAGGAAAATGCCGTACATTGTTGAAAAGATAATTCTTGATAAATCAAGCACACCGTAAAGACTTACAGGCATTTTTGAAAAGGCTCTGAATGAGCAAATCCACGCAAGAAAAATCACGAATGATTTTACAATAATCAGGTACATATAATTCCAGTCTGTAAGTCTGAAAGCCTGCGGTGCAAAGGGCAAAACGATTACAAAAGAAAGCAGAACATAAACAAACAAAGTTTCCATAACGGAGCTTTGTTTCATTGCAAATTTTTTGAAAATTTCACGCACACCTTTGCATATACCGTAAACAGCAACAAGTGCTATCCATAAATAACTGTCCATTTCATAACCTCTTAAAGAAAAATATAATTCAAAACCTTATGATTACCATAAAAATCTACCACCTAATGCGGTTTTTGTCAATCAAATGGACAAAATATTGTGGTTTTATAGGGCAAAATGTGAATATTTTTGATAAATTTAAAAAATTCACAAAAAACACTTGCTTTTTTTGTAAATTACATATATAATATTAAACGTTGTAAATCAGATATTAAAAAAGGAGGTGCGACAAATGGCAAAATGTGAATACTGCGGAAAGAGCGTTTCTTTCGGTATTAAAGTTTCCCATTCACACAGAAGATCAAACAGAACATGGAAGCCCAACATCATGCGTGTTAAGGCTGTTGTTAACGGTACTCCTAAAAGAGTTTATGTATGCTCTCGTTGCTTACGCTCCGGTAAGGTAACTCGCGCTGTGTGATTTTAAGGCACTTCGTTGTTCTTAAACAAAATCAAGAATTAAAGCTCCGTAAGTTTACGGAGCTTTTTTCTTTTTATACTATATTGTATTAATAATTTTTTATTTGTTTCACTATATCGTCATAATCAACTG
>JAZQWT010000152.1:0-2414 GCA_045632485.1 Acutalibacteraceae bacterium | reverse complement strand
GGCAATAACCTTGATGCCTGTGAGATGCATTCCACGGAAAAAGCGGGACTTGAAACTGAAACAATGTGGGGTAATCCCAAGGCTACAAAGGAGCTTATCGCTTTTGTAAAGGAATGCGGATTTGACAGTGTAAGAATTCCTATAACATGGGCACAGCATCTGGGTGATGCACCTGACTATGTAATAGACGAAGAATGGCTTGACAGAGTGAACGAAATTGCAGACTGGGTGCTGGAGCTTGATATGAAAGTGGTTATCAATGTCCACCACGATGACACTTTCTGGTTAATAACCGATAACGAACATAAAGAAAATGCTGAAGCCATACTTACAAAAATCTGGTCACAGGTTTCGGAAAGATTCGCTTCCTATGACGAAAATCTTGCTTTTGAAGTTATGAATGAGCCGAGAGTTGTAGGTGCTGAGGATGAGTGGTCAGGTAACGAGGATACGCGTGAGGTTGTGAATCAGCTCAACTTCGCAGCCCTTGAAACTATCAGAAACAGTGGCGGTAACAATAAGAAACGATTTGTTCTTATTCCCACTTATGCTTGCAGCGGATATGAAGATAATGTTGCGGCACTCCGCTTGCCTGAGGATAACAGAGTTATTGTTTCCGTTCACTTTTATTTCGGTACTGCTCACAAAACTGAATTTGCAGATGCAGAAAACAAATGGAATCTCAGCGAAAAATATGAGCTTTACAAAAAGTTCAGAAACATACATAAAAGCTTTGTTGCAAAAGGTTACGGTGTATGCTTAAGTGAATATGGCTGGACAGACAGAGTTAATATGGAGAATCTTGCATATAATGCAGGAGTATACACAGATATGGCTGAAAAATTCGGTTTTTCCTGCATTGTGTGGGATGATGGTTATGTGTTTACTATTATTGACCGTAACAATCTCACAGTTCTTTATCCCCAATATATTCAGTCGGTAGTGTGACTGAAAACAATCAAACCGCCCGGAAATTCAAAATCCGGGCGGTATTTTTTATTTGTATTTTTGTGTTGTGTACAATGCAGGTATACGGCTTAAAATCGGTTCAAGAAGCTGTAAAAACTGTATACGGAGATTTTCAAAAAACAAAGCAACTTTTTCTCCGAATGCGGTAAGTGAGTTGCAGATATCTTTTAAAAAACGCTCGAAATCATTAAGTCGGTCACTTTCATCATAACCGTTTTTGTCTTTGTAAACACGGACATAATCAATCAGCCATTCTATAGGATAATTGTTTTCAGGCTCATCCCAACCGCTGAAATCAGAGTTGATGTACATAGAAAGAATCATACACATTCTGTATTGTGGTGACTCATATGTTTCGGCTACTTCTTTTCCGTCCACATAAAATGTTATTCCTTCAGGTCTCCAGTCCATAGCATAGGTGTGGAATTCGTTTATGTAATCAGCGGGGTCCCCCTCAAGAGTAACTTTGTCTGACCACTCGTTAAGGTTTTCGTCATTCCACGGGTGAACCTTTGGTTCGAACACTCCGGGAGATTTAAAGAAGGTTTCCAACACATCAATTTCACCGTTCTGTTCAGAAGTTGTTGCATCAGGGCTCATATCTTCCTGAGTGCCGATAAGCCACCAGGAAGCGTATCCGCCGCCTTTGGTGTCAGGCATTTTCATTCTTATTTCAAAGTAGCCGTACTGTGTGGCATATCCCTCAAAAGGTTCAACATCCATCTGATGACTGCCACCGGGATGCAGGTGATTCTTTTCCCATGTCTGAATTCCGTTGGCTATCCATAAAAGATTGTCAGGGTCTGTTGAACCAGGGCTACCGCCGAAATAATCAGGGGAATCTTTTGTGAGAAAAAGATTAAGGCAACCGTTTTCAATTTTATATCTTGCAGAAGAGCCATCTGTGTTGGCAGTGCAGTGGGGCAGATACTGAGGCAACCAGTATTCTGTGTTCAGTTCATCATTGAATTCAGTGCTGAAATCAAGCACATAACCTTCTTTTTCGGGAACACTTTCTTCTGCAGATGTCCCTAAAGGTAAAGCAATAAATATAGTTAAAGCAAGTAACAATGCAGTAAATTTTTTGCACATGGTTTTTCACCTTCCGTAAAAATTATTATTTATTTGTAACGGCATTATCAAAACAGATAATGCACTTGTGTTCGCCAATCATATTAGCCGCCATACCGACACAACCGTCCTTGTTGGCAATAAGAGTGTCCGATAAATCCTCTGCGATTTGCAAATCTTCGATTGTAGCCTTTTCCGATTTAATGCTCAATAAAATCGGGTCGTGTATGACTTCTTTAGGCAGACGGGAGTCGAACACATTACGGTTTCGCTCGTCGCCTTATTCCGTGCGGCTTCGCACTCATTATTGAAAAGCGTCAGCTTTCCTGCAAATTCGTACTTTGCCGTACGAAAAATTCGACGGCAGAAACTCT
>JAZQWT010000151.1:0-4619 GCA_045632485.1 Acutalibacteraceae bacterium | reverse complement strand
ATTTTGTTGACATAGACAATATTTGGATTTATAATTAACTTATCATATTGTGTTCCAAAGGAGGAATAAAAAATGGATAAATATTTAATTATTAACGCGGACGATTTTGGTATGTGCAGAGGCTCAAACCTTGCAGTTATGGAGCTTCTCAAGGCAGGCAAAATCACATCATCAACAATTATGGCTCCCTGTGCATGGGCACCTGAAGCAGCACAGTTTGCTAATGCAAACCCTGAACTTGCTATCGGTGTTCATCTTACAACAACAAGCGAATGGGATAAATACAGATGGGCTCCCGTAAATACATCAAATACAGATTCTATGCGTGATGAAGACGGTTTCTTCTACCACGAAAGCGACGATTTTGAGAAAAACTGCGACCTTGAAGAGGTTAAGGGCGAAATTGAAGCACAGATTGCAAGACTTAAAAAATTAGGTCTTACAAATCCCTCACATATGGATAATCATATGGGTTCACTTTACGGTATTGAAACAGGCAGATTTGAGCTTATTCAGGCAACTCTTGAAATTGCAGGTAAATACGGTCTTCCTTTCCGTTTCCCCATGCAGTTTACTGATGCACAGTTTACAAACGATATGCTTGCAATCCACGTGCCGAAAGAGCTTATCGAGCAGTTTATCGGCGGTATGACTCAGCTTGGCCAGAGCCTCGGTGTTGCAATGCCTGATTTCCTTCTTCCCAGCCATTGGGACGGTCCCCAGAAAGACAGCTTTGAAAACTACAGAGAATATATCTATGAATTCTACCGTACATTTGAACCCGGTGTTACGGAAACATATATTCATCCTGCTCTTCCCACAGACGACCTTAAAGGTACAACAGGTGCATGGGAAAGACGCGTATGGGAATACGAGCTTTTCAAAGACCCCAAAACACAGCAGCACATTGAATCTCTCGGCATAAAGCTTATCAACTATCGTGACCTTAAGAAAATGAGAGGCTTCTAAGAGATGAAAAAGATAATAGCCATAGTGCTGTGTGTTGCACTTTGCGTGTCTGTAGGTGCTGTTGTTTTAAGTAAAACAAGCAAAACCGAAATCGAGTACACTCCTTTTTCATCAGGCAACAGCCTTGAAACAATAAATGAGCTTGAAGACGGTATGGAAATTGCAACTGAAATTGCAGAAAAAGCGGCAGAAAATCCTGTGCCTGTCGCAGGCTCTGCACTGGGATATATTGTTGTGACCGACACAATTCCCGCTGACGGCAAAACTGACATTGCAGATGCTTTACAGGCACTTATTGATGCAAACCCCAACAGAACAATTTATTTTCCTGACGGAGTTTATCTTATAAGTCATCCGATTTACACTCCTGCAGACCCGAAAAAAAGCGTTGATTTGCAGCTTTCAAACTATGCCGTAATCAGAGCATCATCAGATTTCCAGGGCGAGGCACTTGTGATTCTCGGCGGTAAGGATGCAATGAATGATACCCACACAGTAGGCAGTAACTATGCTCTTGAGGGCGGTATCCTTGACGGAAGCGGTAAAACAAACGGTGTTGTTATTGCAGGCGGACGTGAAACTGCCATAAGACAGGTTTCAATCAAGCATACGGTTGTGGGTATTCACGTGAAACACGGTGCGAACAGCGGTTCATCCGATGCTGATATCAACGATGTTAACATCATCGGCACAGGCGGTACAAATTCCATCGGTGTTGTTGTTGAGGGTTGGGATAACACCTTCACGAATATGCGTATAGGCAATGTGTTTATAGGCTTCCACCTGAAAACAGCGGCAAACTGCCTTACAAATATTCATCCCCTTTATTATTCTGATTACACAGATTATGAAAACAGTGCAGGCTTCCTTGATGAGGGCGGAAATAACATCTATAACTTCTGCTACAGCGACCAGTTCGGCAATGCTTTCATAACAAAAGGTGATGTATCATCAATTTACGATAACTGCTTCTGCTTCTGGTATTCGGAAGCGGGTCACAGAGAGGTGGCTTTCAAGGCAGAAAAATTCAATTCCGTAGTTGATAATCTCCGTTGCGGATTCAGATATGATACAAGAGATAACAACCACGTTCTCATAACTGAAAAATCAGGCGGAATCGGTGAATTTGACACTCTTCTTGTGGAAAATTATAAGGTGAAGTCAAGCACTCATACATTATATAAAGAAGGAAGTATTTACAGCTTTTTTACAAAATTATTTGCATGAGGTGAAATAAAATGAAAAAGATATTATGCATTGTTTTGTCTGTTGTTCTGGCGTTTTCCATGTTTGCAGTTGTTGCAAATGCAGAGAAAATCACTTATGAAGAATGGCAGAAATATTACGAAACCTGCGATAATACAAAAATCACTATTACACCGGGTGACAACGAAACAGAAATGAATTTCTGCTGGCATTCGGTACGTAACGGCAACGGTAAGCCTGTTGTAAGGCTTAGTAAAAATGCAGATATGAGTGATTACACAGAATTCACAGGTAAAGCTTCTTTTTCTGAAATTATCGACCAGCGAGTGAATGACGTAACTGTATCAGGTCTTGAAGAAAACACCACATACTATTATACATACGGTCAGAACGGTACTTTCAGCGAGGTTGAAACTTTCAGAACACACGGATTTGATAATTTTAAATTCCTCTATATCAGCGATGCACAGCCCAAGCACGACTATGACCTTGCTGAAAATTCATTCAGATGGAACAGAACGCTTGAGGCTGCTTACACTAACGAAGATGACATAAGCTTTGCTGTAAACGCAGGTGACGTTACACATTGCGGACAGTACACAAGCGAATGGACAGCATTCCTTGCACCTGAATATCTCCGTTCATATCCTATGGCAGCAACACAGGGCAATCACGACAGAAAGGGTACAACTTATAAATATTATTTCAATAACCCCAACACTTTCGGCGGTCTTGCTCCTACAGTTTACGGTGACGGATATTACTTCACATACGGTGATGTGCTTTTCGTTTTCATCAACTCAAACAAAATCAATTTTATGGATAACTACTGGCTTGTGAAGAAAGCAGTAAAAGAAAATCCCGATACAAAATGGCGTGTTGCAGTTTTTCATCACGATATTTACGGCACAGAGCATCATGCAATTCAGGATGATGCAATTGCAGCAAAGAGAACACTTGCACCTGTCCTTGAAAGCTATGATTTCGACATTGCACTTACAGGTCACGACCACGTTTACGGACGTTCATACTTTATGGAAGAAGATAAAGTAGTGGAAACTGCAGGATACGACGAAGGTGCAGTAACAGACCCCGAAGGCATTATCTATTTCACACAGACTGCAGCTTCAGGTAACACAAGAGTCCCTGAAGAGGGTGAGGTTTACGATTACGAGTGGCTGGGCAAAACTGTAATTACAGGTAACGACTGCTACTCAACAATCGAAATTACAGATAATGCAATGGAAATTATCACTATCGATACAATTACAGGTGAAACAATTGATACTTTCAAAATCACAAAAACTGATTTCACAGTTAAAGAAAAGCCTATGACAGAGGGTTATCTCGGTGCAATTTTAAAACCGCTCATCGGCGAATACTATGTGATTTATGAAATGTTTTATAAAATTGTTCATTTGAAATTTTTAGGTTTATAAAAATACAAAGACAGAGTCTTCAGACTCTGTCTTTTTGCAGGTGTTTATTAATGAAAAAGATAATTATTGAAAATAACCTTGCCTGCGATGTGGCTGTGCGTTTCTGCGAAGACAGCACAGTAATTCCTGCAGGCGGAAAAACAAAAGTTGAAGTTCCTGAAGGGGAACAGCTTCGTGTTTTCAAGATGAGAGGAGAATCCTCGCAGGTATGTTATTCTGAAATGTATGATGAAAACGATGTAAGAGACCATTGGGTTCGTGTACCGAGGCTTCTTTTAAATACTGATGCGATAATTGAATCACGCTCACTTTTTCGCATAGAGCTTGAAGAAGAAATCTTTTTATACCATAAGGATGTGGTGATGAGTGTTATTACGGTAAACGGAAAAGCCGCAGACAGTTACGATTTCCACGATGAAAAGGATAAGAAAAAGTATAAGCTTTACAATTTTCTTACGCACTTACCTTTGTGGGTTCTGGAAGTTTTTCTCGGATTGTTTACGCTCGGTTGTCTTGTTACAGGAGTTTTTCTTGAGGAAATATGGGTTTTTCTGCTGATTGTAGCGGTTTTTGTTATCGTAACGCTTATATGCAGAAGCTCGGTGAAAACGAAAAAGAATTTCCTGAATCTGCCCCTTAATTCAAAAGAAATAATCAGCGATTCACCGAAAGTTCTGTTGTATAAGCACACAGATAAATATATAAAATTCGCACCGTCAGAAAAAGAAACCGGCAAGAAGCTGTATAAGTGAAAACTATAAATTATAATTTAAGCGAAAAATCCCCTCTGTCATTTTCTCACGAAAACGACATCTCCCCTTGCTTTTTCAAGGGGAGAATTTTTATGCTATCACCGATGTCAGTTTTATAATAATCGTCAGTGTATTATTACCCATAGTTAGTTATTGATGCACATATAAACTATAATTTACCACTAAAATGAGAATAACCAAAAGGCCCCCTTGCCTAAAGGGGGCTGGCAAAACCGTAGGTTTTGACTGGGGG
>JAZQWT010000150.1:0-12411 GCA_045632485.1 Acutalibacteraceae bacterium | reverse complement strand
GTTTCACCAACGCAAACGATGGGTTTGAGACCTGCTTTGAGAGCAGCAAGTGTACGAAGGTTAACTGTCTGGTCTGTTTCACCGAAGTAAGTTCTTCTTTCTGAGTGACCGATTACAACATATTCAACGCCCATTTCTTTGAGCATACCTGTTGAAACTTCGCCTGTGTAAGCACCGCTTTCTGCCCAGTGGCAGTTTTCAGCACCGATTTTGATGTTTGAGCCTTCTGCTGCTGCGAGAGCTGCTGTAAGGTCAACGAAAGGTACGCAGAGAACAACTTCACAGTCTGCATCTGCTACGAGGGGTTTCATTTCGTTGATAAGAGCTGTGGCTTCAGCGGGAGTTTTGTTCATTTTCCAGTTACCTGCGATAACTGCTTTACGAAGATTTTTATTCATAACAATTTCATCCTTTCAAAATTTCTGCACCGCAGACAGAAAAAGTCTGCGATGCATTATATAATAGTTATAATTATTTTTCGTTGAGTGCAACGATACCGGGAAGTTCTTTACCTTCAAGGTATTCAAGTGATGCACCGCCACCTGTTGAGATGTGGCTCATTTTGTCAGCGAAACCGAGTTTCTGAACTGCTGCTGCAGAGTCGCCGCCGCCTACAATTGAAATTGAACCGCTTTCAGCGATAGCTGTTGCAACTGCGATTGTACCTGAAGCAAAGTTTTTCCATTCAGAAACGCCCATAGGTCCGTTCCAGATAACTGTGCCTGCACCTTTGATAGCATCTGCAAAGAGTTCTTCTGTTTTGGGACCAATATCAAGACCCATCCAGTCATCGGGGATAGAATCTGAATCAACAGTCATAACGTCTGTATCTTCTTTGTATTCTTTACCGAGTCTGTTATCTACAGGAATAAGGAATTTAACGCCTTTAGCTTCTGCAGTAGCCATCATTTCTTTAGCCATTTCGATTTTGTCTTCCTCACAGATTGAAGTACCTACTGAGTAGCCTTTTGCTGCGAAGAATGTGTAAGCCATACCGCCGCCTACGATAAGTGTATCAACTTTTTCCATAAGGTTTGTAATAACGCCGATTTTGTCAGAAACCTTTGCACCGCCGAGAATAGCAACGAGAGGTCTCTTCGGATTTTCGAGAGCGCCACCGATGTATTCAAGTTCTTTACGGATAAGGTAGCCGCCTACTGCGGGAAGGTAATCAGCAACACCTGTTGTTGATGAGTGAGCTCTGTGAGCTGAACCGAAAGCATCGTTTACATAAACTTCAGCAAGTGAAGCAAGTGCTTTTGAGAATTCGGGGTCGTTCTTTGTTTCTTCTGCATGGAAACGAACGTTTTCAAGAAGAAGAACTTCGCCTTCTTTAAGGTCAGCTGCAAGTGCCTGTGCACTTTCGCCGATAACGTCTTTTGCCATTTTAACTTCAAGACCGAGAAGTTCGCCAAGTCTTGCTGCTACGGGAGCAAGTGAAAATTCAGGTTTGAATTCACCCTTGGGTCTGCCGAGGTGTGAGCAGAGAATAAGTTTTGCGCCGTTATCGAGAAGATATTTGATAGTGGGGAGAGAAGCAACGATTCTCTTGTCGCTTGTTATAACTCCGTTTTCCATCTTTACATTGAAGTCGCAACGAACAAGAACTTTCTTGCCTTTTACGTCAATGTCTTCAACTGATTTCTTGTTTAATACGTTCATTTCCTTAACTTCCTTTCAGAATTTATTTACATTTATAGTATAGGAAATTTCTGTGTGAAAATACACAATATCCCTACTTACCGCATACTATTGTATTATATATATAAAAATTTTTCAAGTAGCAATATTGATAAACATTACAATTTTTTTGTTAAAGTTTTGTCATATAAAATAGGCAAAACTTCTTTTGTTTTTCGTTTTATCAACCAACAGTTGATATATTTTGTTATTTTTTGAGATTTTTTATATTTTTTCTGTTTTTTACCATTGACAGTTGACTTGAATTAGAGTAACATTAGAGATAATTTAAAATATGAAAACGCGTGTTAACGTTTTTTATAGGAGGAAATTATTATGGCAAGAGTATTCAATTTTTCAGCAGGTCCCTCAATGCTGCCCGAATCAATTCTCAACCGTGCAGCAGCAGAAATCCTTGATTACGAGGGCAGCGGACAATCTGTAATGGAAATGTCACACCGTTCAAAGGTTTTTGACAAAATCGCGAAGGATACAGAAGCTCTCTTCAGAGAAGTTTACAATATCCCCGATAACTACAAGGTTCTTTTCCTTCAGGGCGGTGCTTCACTCCAGTTTGCAGCAATCCCCCTCAACCTTATGAATAAAAACAAAAAGGCTGACTACGTCCTTACAGGTCAGTTCTCAACAAAAAGCTATAAGGAAGCAGGAAAATACGGTGAAGTAAAAGCAATTGCATCTTCAAAAGATGAAAATTTCTCATACATTCCTAAGCTTACAAAAGAAGATATCAGCCCTGATGCAGATTACGTCCACATCTGCTTCAACAATACAATCTACGGAACAAAATACCCCTATATTCCTGATACAGGTGATGTACCTCTCGTTGCTGACGTATCATCCTGCTTCCTTTCAGAGCCTCTTGATATCAGCAAATTCGGTATGATTTACGGCGGTGCACAGAAAAACGTTGCTCCTGCAGGTCTTACAATCGTTATTGTACGCGAAGATCTTATCGGCAATGCACGTCCCGAATGTCCCTCAATCACAGATTATAAGCAGGTTGCAGATGCAGATTCAATGTACAACACTCCCCCCTGCTGGAACATTTATATGTGTAAGCTTATGCTTGAATGGATTAAAACAACAGGCGGACTTGAAGCAATGAAAGAAAGAAACATCAAAAAAGCTTCTATCCTCTACGATTACATCGATTCAACTGATTTCTATATCAACACAGTAAGAAAAGAAGACCGTTCAATGATGAACGTTACTTTCGTTACTCCCAACGATGAACTCAATGCAAAATTTGTTGAAGAAGCAACAAAAGCAGGTTTTGTTAACCTTAAAGGTCACCGTTCAGTAGGCGGTATGAGAGCATCAATCTACAATTCAATGCCCATCGAAGGTGTTGAAAAACTTGTTGAATTCATGAAAGAATTCGAAGCAAAAAACAGCTGACAGGAGAAATCACTATGAACAACATTCTCACTTTAAATAAAATCGCTGCCTGCGGTACAGATAAATTTGACGCAGCTAAATATGTATGCGGTGACAACGTGGAAAATCCCGTTGCAATTATGGTAAGAAGTGCTTCAATGCACGAAATGGAGCTTGACAAAAACACTATTGCTATTGCACGTGCAGGTGCTGGCACAAACAACATCCCCGTTGAAAAATGTGCAGAAGACGGCGTATGTGTTTTCAACACACCCGGTGCTAATGCAAACGCAGTTAAAGAGCTTGTAATTCTCGGTCTTCTTATGGCTTCACGTAAAGTCGGCAACGCTCTTGACTGGTGCAAAACTCTAAAGGGTGAAGGCGACGAAGTAGGCAAGAAAGTTGAAAAAGGCAAATCTGCTTTTGCCGGTCCTGAAATTCTCGGAAAAACTTTAGGCGTTGTAGGTCTTGGTGCCATCGGTGCTCTTGTTGCAAACGCTGCAAATGCACTTGGTATGACAATTGTAGGTTATGACCCCTTCATCACAGAAGAAGGCAAGAAAAAGCTTCCCGAAGACACAGTAATTTATTCAGACCTTAATGACCTTTACAAGGCAAGTGATTATATTTCACTTCACCTCCCCCTTAACGATGCAACAAAGAATATGATTAACAAAGATACTTTCGCTGTTATGAAAGATGGTGTAAGAATCGTGAACTTTGCACGTGGCGGACTTGTAAATTCAGATGCACTTATTGAAGCTCTTGAAACAGGTAAATGTGCAGCCTATGTTACAGACTTCCCCTCAGATGAAGTTATCGGTGTTGACGGTGTTACTGCTATCCCCCACCTTGGCGCATCAACTCCTGAAAGTGAAGACAACTGCGCTATGATGGCAGCAGACGAACTCATCGCTTATATCGAAAAAGGTGAAATCAAAAATTCAGTCAACCTTCCCAATATGCTTCTCGACGAAGTAAATGGTGCAAGAACTTGCGTTATCCACAAGGATGATGCAGCAGTTCTCGATGCAATCAAAGCTGTTCTCGGCAATGTTAAAACTGCAGCAAAGAAAGGCTATGCTTACACAGTTGCAGACGTTGACGCAGATGCAGACAAACTCAATGCAATTGATGGAGTAAAGAAAGTTCGTATAATCAAATAAGACTTTCATCTCCTTCTATAAAAAACGAAACTCCTGTGGCTGTTTGGACGTCAGTTGCGGGAGTTTTGTTTTATATCAGAAACATCATACAAAAAAATCTCTGCCAAAATCAAACAGTTTTGACAGAGAAATTTTTTGTTTAAATTAAAATTATTCGTATGTTCTTTCGCAGATTTCATTGATTTTATCACGCAGAGCAATAAAATCATCAAATGCAGCAGGTTTATTATTAGGATTACGCAAAAGTGCTGCAGGATGGAATGTCCCCATGAAAAGAGTACCTTTTTTGTCTATGAACTGACCATGCTGCTGTGTTACTTTAAAATCAGACGAAATCAATCTCTGTGCAGAAATTCTGCCCAGGCATACAATAATTTTCGGTTTCATCAATCTCACCTGCTCACGCAGCCAATTAATGCAAATATCCTGTTCCGCAGGTAACGGATCGCGGTTTTTGGGCGGTCTGCATTTAACCATATTGGCGATATAAATGTTCTTGTTTCTGTCAAGGTCGATACAAGCAAGCATTGAATCGAGAAGTTTGCCGCTTCTGCCTACAAAAGGTTCACCCTGCAAATCCTCATTTTCACCCGGTCCTTCACCGACAAACATAACTTCGGCATTTTCATTTCCCTTGCCGAAAACAAGGTTTGTTCTTGTTTTTGCCAGTTCACATTTATCGCAGTTCATGCATTCGCTTTTAAGTTCTTCCCAATTTGTATACATATCTTAAAATCCTTTCAGATATTCTTTTTTTAATTGTAACATATTTCAACACAAATTTCATCAATATTGTTGAAAAAAAATCAAAAAGGTAGTAGAATAATAAGGTAAATATTATTTTGGAGGAATACACATATGAAAAAGTTAGTATTAGTTGAAACATCAGCTCGTCACGTACATGTAAGTGCCGAAGATCTTGCAACACTTTTCGGCGAAGGTTATGAGCTTACAAAGAAAAAAGACCTTTCACAGCCCGGACAGTTTGCTTGCGAAGAAAGAGTTCAGGTTATCGGACCCAAAGGTTCATTCCCTGCTGTTTCTATCCTTGGCCCCACTCGTCCCGCTACACAGGTTGAACTTTCAGCTTCTGACGCTCGTTCAATCGGCATCACAGCTCCCTGCCGTGAATCAGGTGACACAGCTTCATCAGGCGCTTGCAAACTTGTAGGACCCAAAGGTGAAGTTGAACTCGGTGAAGGTGCAATCGTTGCAAAACGTCACATCCACTGCACACCCGAAGACGCTGCAAACTATGGCCTTCAGGACAAACAGGTTGTTTCAGTTAAAATTGAATCAGACGGCAGAACACTTATTTTCGGTGATGTTATCTGCAGAGTAAACCCCGCTTATGCACTTGCTATGCACATTGATACAGATGAATCAAACGCTGCATTTGCAACACCCGGACTTCAGGGCGAAATCATCACAGACTGATTTAAAACAAAATTCATATAAAAACAAACCCCTTTTGGAAATCAAAAGGGGTTTTATTTTTGTGAATTCAATTTCAAAAGTAAAGCTTATCTGGCTAAAATCGCATCAACTGCTCCATACATAATCAGTGAAACAATAACACCTGCAGCCAGAACACCTACAGCAATAGCAGGGAGAGATTTTTTTATTTTCAATCTCATCAGTGCTGCCACAAGAGCACCCGTCCATCCACCTGTACCCGGCAGAGGAATTGCAACAAGAATAAACAATCCCCACCAACCGTACTTATCAATTTTATCTTTGTGTTTATCGGCTTTTTTTTCGCAGTATCTTACAACCTTACCCAGACCTTTTTTGTCGCGGAGCCAATCGAATATTTTTTCGATGAACAAGAGAATAAAAGGAATGGGGAGCATATTACCGATAAAACAGATAACAAAAGCAGGGATAAGTTTAACACCGAGGAGGTTAGCGGCAATAAGTCCGCCACGCAATTCAAGTATTGGAAAGAGAGATACTATAAATGCAATAAGCTCGGCAGGTATTTTATTCTGAAAAAAATCTACAATTGCATTTGCGAGAGTTTCAGCCATATTACAGACCTCTTTCGTTTAAATAATTTTCGGCCTTTTCGAGAATAGATTTATCGTTTTCAAACTTCAGAGTTGAAAGTGCATTCTCGTACTGAAGCCATATATAGTCTTCGATTTCTTCCTTCTGAATAATTGTCTGTGTATCGCTTGTGCGCGCAAGGAAAATCGAAACTGATTTTTCTATTTTACCCTGAATCGAATAATCAGATTTCTCAACAAAATCAGGAAAGATATCAATATGAATGCCTGTTTCTTCAAGCACCTCACGTCTTGCTGTGTCTTCGTCAGTTTCACCGCGTTCAATATGCCCTTTCGGGAATCCCCAATGTGCACTTCTTCTGTTTTTGATAAGAAGATAACGACGAACACCGTTTATTATTCTGTAAACAACCGCACCGCAAGAATATTCATAAAGGCAATCAAGGTGATATTTACCCCTGCCTTCTGCGTGTTCAACAGCATCTTCGACCTGAGCCTGAATAAAACGCATTCTTTTGGGTGCAACAACATATACCACAGAACCTGTGGCACGTCTGATTCTGGCAATAACTCTGCCGTCAAAATTCCTTACAGGATGGTTAATACCCATAATATATGCCCACTGCGCAGTTGAGCCGGGTTTGGAATTATAATGCATTATTCCATAGTTAAGCTGATATTTGTAACCAAACTGCTTGTTATAGGAATTTATGGGCTGAGTAATCTTTACTCTTACATATTTTCCTAACATTTTTTCTCCTCTGGGCGTAATGGTCTGTAAACAACCGAAAACGGTCGCCATTACACAATTTAACTGAATATGGAGATATTATACTAATTTTCACCATAAATTACAAGGGGAAATTTCAAAATTTTTTATTTGGTTTTAATTTTCCGAAAAAATGAATACACTGTATTGAAATATATGAAAGGGTGAAGGAGAAAATGAAAACAATCTTTTTATCAAGGAAAAAGTTAGTACTTATTATATGTGCTTTTATATTGCTTTTTCTGTTTGGAATTATGGGTATAAGCCGAGGTGTGGTTGAAACAGTTGCCCAGACAAGACATCTTCCTATTTATTGTGTCGATACTGAAAAGAAATATATAGCTCTTACTTTTGATGCTGCGTGGGGAAACGAAGATACTCAACAGCTTATTGATACCCTGAAAAAATACAATGCAAAAGCAACGTTTTTCCTTGTAGGAAGTTGGGTGGACAAATACCCTGAAAGCGTAAAAGCTTTATCAAAAGCAGGTCACAGTATACAGAATCACTCAGACACACATCCCAATATGCCTCAATTATCACAAGAGGGAATGCAACAGGAAATCACAATATGCAACGAAAAAATCAGAAAAATCACAAAGAAAACACCAATTCTTATCCGTCCGCCTTTCGGGGATTACAGTAATTCACTTATAGAATGTGTAAACAATTTAGGTATGTATACAATCCAATGGGACGTTGACTCTCTCGACTGGAAGGATTTATCAGCAGATGAAATTTACAACAGAGTAGTAAACAATGCAAAAAACGGGTCTATCGTACTTTTTCACAATGCGGCACTCAATACACCTGAAGCTCTTGACAGAATTCTTGAAACGCTGACAAAAGAGGGATATGATTTTGTAACAGTGGAAAAACTTATTTACAAAACGAATTATACAATTGACCACACCGGTAAACAGTTCAAAGCAGATACATTGTAAAACTTATAAAAAGTAAAAATAAAGGTAGGAACTCAGCAAACGCTCAGCTCCTACCCTGCGATAGTAATTATAAAATATTAAATCAATCTTCTATCACTGCCAACTGATGGATATCCACTTCAGGCACAACAAATTTCACATTACCGTTTTCATAATTGAATGAAATTTCTTTTCCCTGAGGCTGAAGAATAACCTTTGACGGTTTATTTTCTTTCTTTACAGAACACTCCACATTATAAAGAGGAACAGTATCTTCAATAACTTCTGTGTTTTCGCCTCGTACAGTTGTATGAGCAAAGAGAAGATGAAGAATGTTTCTCTTTTCTTCTTCCTGTCTTGTATACGTAACAACAGCTTTATCGGGAATTTTCACGTTAATTGTAAAATCATCATCCATTAATTTATCAAGCACATATGTGAAAATTTCTTTGAAACAAAGGTGTCCGTGTTTTGCATAAGCTGTAAAAATATCCCAACCGATGTAAGCAATATTTCCTTTGATAACAACTGCAGGGAACTGCTCGTCAGGGTTATTTGGCGTGTGTGCATGGGAACAGAAATGTTCTCTTGTTCTGTTGAAATAGGGATTCTGCACATATGCCTCAACTTCGCAATCCTTTGCATCAATGTTGTAGGAATTACATCGCATAACATATTCCGTTGTGCCGTTTACTGTAGGGAATGCAGGCACAAAATATGTAGGATTAAATTGGTTTTCACCTTTGAATTCTGCACCGCAGTCAAGGACAAATTTTCCGTCTTTTGCAAGAGCTTTTGCACTGGCAATAACCTTACCGCCTTTGTCTGCAAAAGCTTTTATTTTTTCAATAATTTCTTCATCTTCAATTTCCGCGTCGGGAAGAACAAGAAGCTTGTACTGAGAAAAATCCATTGTTCCGTCAATAAAATTATAAAGACGATTAGATTCAAGAAGCATTCTGTTAGCACCGATATCAGCCTTTGTATCTCTGTTATTTGAAAGAGATTCAGCACTTAAAACTGCGATATCTGCAATATTTACAGCACCATCAAGCCAGGGCTCTTTTTCTTCAACAAGTGAATATGCTTTACCGATAAGATTATATGTTGACATATTCATTTCACCCAGGGGATGCATCTGGTCGCCGATTGAACAACCTGCACCGTTTGCAACTGACAGAGCAGTTTCGTAAATAAGTGCGTTGGGATGCTTGAACCCACCGAATTCACCCCATGAATGGTGGAATTTACCTGTCATACCGAGGAAATCAGTGCCTTTGAGAGTACGCACATATGCTGCTGAAAGAGGAAAATGGTCATATCCCCATCCGCCTGTGGGTAAGCTTTCAAGTTCCTGGTGGGTGTTTGCGTTTATAATGCTGTAATTACCTTTCGGAATGTGACCGCCGTTATGGAAAATTGTGGCAGTTGAACTATGCTTTCTTACAGCTGAATTTGTGGCAGAAGTGTATTTATCATATACAATGTCCGCGAATTTTTTGCGGTCTTCTTCTTTTGTGATATCAAGGCCGATTTCTTTCATGTCTTTTTTACATTTTTCACAGTAGCAGAAACGAGGAGCAACGATATCAAGGAAAATTCCGCAGGGGTTATAGTTAATCATAACTTCTTCAATCTGTCTGCAGAGAACATCAAGATATTCCGAATTGAGGCAAAGTAAATGGAAGTGAGTTTCACTTTCATATTCGTCGCAGTCAGCTTTATCGTCTGAACGTTTGAAACGCCATTCAGGATGAATGTCCCAGTCCTTTTCATCGTAACCTGCTGAAATGTACACAGGCGCATTCACATTAATTTCTTTACAAGCCTCAAGCTGTGCACCCAGCAAATCGAAAGTAAGCTCGGGGTGGATTTTGTTTTCTTTTGTGGGATGATAACTCCAGCCGTGGTGGCATTTTGAAAAAACCGTAATTGAATTTACGTGGCCTGCTTTAAGTGCCGCCTGAAACTGTTCTTTTGAGAATTTTTTGCCGACCGGCATTAACCCGCTTGTATGGAAATCAAGGTGAACCTGTCTTTTTCTTATCATTTTTCTGCATCTCCTTGTAAAGTTGATAGATGATAAAAAGATTATATCACAATATATTTTTAATTTCTACTGTTTTGAAAACAAAAACCATCTATGGGTATCAAACCGATTGATTATTATAAAAGCAACATCAGTAACAACAAAAACCTCCCCTTGAAAATACAAGAGGAGATCCAAAATCTTTGATTTTAACAGAGGAGATTTTCGTTTAATTTATTTACCGAGAAAGTATCTGCCGTATGCGTCTGCTGCTTTGAGTGCTGCACATACTTTTTCCGGAGTAACTTCGAAAGGCATATTGTGGAGAGTGTCACCCTCTGCACAAGCTGCAGTTGCAACTGCCATAAGTTTTTCCTCAGTAACTTCTGTAACACCGAGTTCTTCAAACGTTACGGGAAGACCGAGTTCGATGCAGAATTCGAGTATTCTTTCAAGCTCGTCACCATCAACATTTTCAAGTACAAGCTGTGTAAGCGTACCGAAAGCAACTTTTTCACCGTGATACATATGGTGGCATTCAGGAAGAACTGTAAGACCGTTATGTATAGCATGTGCACCTGCAAGGCCGCCACTTTCAAAACCGATACCGCTGAGAAGTGTATTTGCTTCGATAACTTTTTCAACTGCTTCTGTACAAGCACCTGCTTCAAGAGCAACCTTTGCTTTTACGCCCTCTTCCATAAGTGTATCAAAACAAAGTTTTGCAAGTGCCATTGCAGCACAGGTAACTTTACCACCTGCACAAGTGCCTGCATCCTTTGCCATAACTGCTCTTGCTTCGAAATATGTTGCGAGAGCATCGCCCATACCTGAAACTGTAAGACGTGCAGGAGAAGCGGCAATAATATCTGTATCCATAAGCACCATATTAGGGTTAGCAGGAAGGAAAAGATATTCTTCGAAAACACCGTCGTCTGTGTAAATAACAGAAAGTGCACTGCAGGGTGCATCAGTTGATGCGATTGTGGGGCAGATGAGAACAGGTGTTTTGCAATAGTATGCAACAGCCTTTGAAGTATCAAGAATTTTACCGCCACCGATACCGATAACAAGGTCGCATCCTTTTTCTTCCATTATTTTAATAAGTCTGTTGATTTCATTTTTTGAACATTCGCCGTTAAAATAGTCAAAAACAAGCTGAAAATCCTGATTTTCAAAACTACTTTCAACTATTTTTCCGATTCTCTTGTAACCTGATTCTGTAATAAGCACAAGAGCTTTTTTGCCATAGCCTTTTGCATAGTCATAAAGTTTTTTCATTTCGCCTGCGCCCTGAACATATTTGCCGGGGCTGATAAGAATTTTTGCCATATCTTTTCTCCTTTTATTTTGATAAATAAATTTTACAACTTGTTTATAACCACTGTCAATAGATTGAGGCGGACAATTTGCGTGATAGTGTTGCATTTCATTAAGAAAGCAAGGCTGATAAATCTTCCGTGCTGAATTTTGCGTACATATTTTCATCAAGCAAATCCATATTCAAATCAGAATACTCAACTTCCTTTGAAAAACTGTACATAATTTTCACTCTGTCTTCAAAAGCAAGGCTTTCAAAGCAGGAGTAAATTCTGCTTATAATAATTACAGCAAAAACACCGTATTTCACTTTAGTCAGAACATCGTAATCATAAACTGCTTTCAGAAGATACCTGAAAATATAATACTTCAGCAATTTTTCAAAATCTTTCTGATAAATTTTCAACGCGTCATTGTGAACAATTTTATTTTTTAAATCTTTCACAAACTGTCTGCGTTCAGGATTTATATATTCCATATTTTCAAGAATTTTCAGACAATCTTCAAAACTGCGTCCTTGCGTTTCGTCACTAAAAACATCTCCGTCAAGATTTTGCTGAAAACTTTTTGCAAGAGAAAAAACTGTTTCAATTCTGCTTTTTAAATTCATATTTTTATCTTCAATAATGCTGAAAATTTCTTCTCTTAAATCAATCAGTTCTTTTAAAAATTCTTCATCAATTTTTTCAGAAAATTCATCAGTTTCTTCAAAAAGAACGAGTGAGAATTCTTCTTTGTCTTCAAGAATTATTCTTGCACCTTCAGGGCAACCGAAACCCAGACCCATTTCACGGAAAGAACCGAAGTCGTCAAAAAACCTCGGAAAAAGTGTGCAGGTTTTACTTAAATAATTTTCACCTGCGCCAATATGAATTTCGCAAAGATTTTTTTCGTTCAGGAAAGGGCATCTGTCCTTTTCGCAAAGGGTGAAAATGTTACAGCCTGTTTCGTCTGTCACAAGATGCTTTTTGATTTTTTCGGACAAAGAGCCTTTTAAATCAGAATATCTTTCGGCAGTTTCATCGTCAATGTCAACTTCCCAGCCGATACAGCAGGTGTCGGGACATTTGTCAGCAACACACCTGAATTTTTCAAAATATGACGGAACAAAAGTTTT
>JAZQWT010000149.1:0-15084 GCA_045632485.1 Acutalibacteraceae bacterium | reverse complement strand
TTTTTCAGATTATAATTTATATGTGTGTTCAGATGTTATATCGCAGGGAACGGCGGTTTCCGACGTTCCGTTATTTCATGCGTAAATTTCAGACGGGTCATTCGTGAATGACCCCTACTCTTCTTTCAATCGGTGAACGTAGGGGCGATTCACGAATCGCCCGTAAATATACGTAAATCAACGGTTTGTCAGCAAGCGCTAAACACTACAATGTTAAAAATAATTGCCTAATAAATTATAATTTATATATGTGCCGAATTAATAGCCTCCCCTTGAAAACGCAAGGGGAGATGTCAGAAAACTTTGTTTTCTGACAGAGGGGATTTTTCGTTTAAATTATAATTTATCATTTTGTTGAAATGGAGTATTGCCTCCCTTGCCTAAAGGGAGGGGGACCGCGTAAGCGGTGGAGGGATAAAAGTTAATTTCAATAAACTAAAAAATATCCCCCGGTCAAAACCTACGGTTTTGCCAGCCCCCTTTAGGCAAGGGGGCCTTTTTGTTATTTTTATTTCAGTGGTAATTTATAATTTATCGGTAAACTAATGGTATGTTCTCCCCTTGAAAACGCAAGGGGAGATGTCGTTTTCGTAAGAAAATGACAGAGGGGATTTTTCGCTTAATTTATCATCTGTCCCATTTGCGTGAAAGGTCGTTTATCTGGTCTGCAAACTTTGATAAATCCTTATTTGTACCACCTTTGTTGCGGTAAATAACATCCATAAGATGCTTCCCTGCAAGCACAAGTCTGTCAAAAACGTTTGACGTTTTTTTTGATTTTTTCTCAATAAATTTTGTGTTGCCTTTTTCAAGACATTCACCTGTAATCAGGTCGTATACAGCACCGTTGTAGGGTGCAACTGCAGAAATTCCGAGAGCAGTATTTATAGTTTCTGCAAAAATTTCACAGCAATTATCGTCGCCATGGTTTACAAAAATCATTTCAGGCTTTTCATTTATATTGTCAAGCCAGTTGAGAAGCATATTTTTATCTGCGTGACCGCTTATGCCGTCCAGTTTTTCAATGTTGGCACGTACCTGAATATCTTCACCGAAAAGCTTTATATGACGTGCTCCGTCTGTAAGCATTCTGCCGAGAGTGCCGTGTGCCTGATATCCCACGAAAAGAACTGTGCATTCTTTCCGCCACAGATTGTGTTTCAGATGATGTCTGATTCTGCCGGCTTCACACATACCGCTGGCAGAGAGAATGATTTTTGGCTTACCGTCAGAGTTTATTTTCTTTGAATCATCGCTTGTAACAGAAAGATTAAGTCCTCTGAATTTGATAGGCTCAATGTTTTCTTTCAGGAGCTTCAGCGTTTCGGCATCGTAATAATCCGTTAATTCATCGTCGTTACTGTAAATTTCAGTTGCCTCAACAGCAAGAGGGCTGTCAAGCCATACGGGAAAATCGTTGTGTCCCTGAATCAGATTTCTTTCCTTGATTTCGCGGATAAGATAAAGCATTTCCTGTGTTCTGCCGATAGCAAAACAGGGGATAATCACGTTTCCGCTATTGTCGAAAGTATCCTGAATAATTCTTGTAAGCTGATTAACATAATCAGGTCTTGCACCGTGAAGCCTGTCACCGTATGTTGATTCGATAACAACAAAATCTGCTTTCTGCGGTTTCTGCGGGTCACGGATAAGAGGCCGTGATATATTTCCCACATCTCCTGAGAACAGAATTGTTTTTTCATTTCCGTTTTCATTTATTGTAATTTCAATTGAAGAAGAGCCGAGAAGATGCCCTGCATCAATAAATTTTACGGAGATACCGTCGAAAACATCATATTTTTCTGAATAGTTACATCCTTTGAATAAAGGCAGTGTTTTATGCACATCTTCTGTAGTATAAAGAGGTTTATATCCACCGTCACCTGAACGTGCGGCTTTTCTGTTTTTCCACAAAGCCTCAAGCTCCTGAATATGAGCAGAATCAAGAAGCATTATTGAGCAAAGCTTTTGCGTTGCCGATGTTGAATAAACAGGACCTTTATAGCCGTTTGCAACAAGCATAGGGATTTTACCCGAATGGTCAAGGTGAGCGTGGGTAAGAAAAACGCAGTCAATTTCTGCAGGGGAAACAGGGATTTCGCAATTTTCATATGTATCTGCACCTTGTTCCATTCCGCAGTCAATGAGAATATTGTATCCGCAGGCATTCAGAAGTGTACAGGAGCCCGTAACCTCGTGTGCCGCACCAAGAAAGGTCAATTTCATAATTATCACCTCTTAATATAAAGTATATACGTATTTTGGTCAAAAATCAAGTTTTTGACTTTTATTTGATTTTTGCAATCAAAATCAAAAAAACAAAAAAATCAAAAAATCAAGAAAAATTGAGAAAAAACGAGAAAACGAGAGATAAACTCTGATATTGAACAGCAAAAAGTAGTTTTTGACCTTTTTTGACCTTTGATAAAATCAGAAAAAGTCCTATAATAATTATTGTAAGGTCAAAGAAAGTCAAAGTCAAAAACATAAGAATAAAACCGGGAAGTGATTAATATGAATTTAAGTAACGCAATAGCCCAGATGATATTGGAAATGCTTGAGCGTGACGGATATACGGAAATTCAGCGAAATGAAATGGCAGAAACTCTCGGCTGCGTACCCAGCCAGATAAACTATGTTATTTCTTCGAGGTTTACGCCCGAACACGGCTATATAGTAGAAAGCCGAAGAGGAGGCGGAGGTTATATCCGCATAACGAGGGCAAAGTATGATAAGGGCACAGCTCTTATGCACGTTGTAAACGGAATAGGACTGAAACTTGACGATAAAACGTGCAGAGCACATTTATACAATCTTAATTATCAGGATTTGCTTGATGATAAAACTACAAAACTTATTCTTGCTGCAACTTCGGAAAACTGTCTTCGTGCAGCACCCATAGCAGTGAAAGATGAAATCAGAGCAGCAATTTTCAAGCAGATGTTATTGAGCCTGATGTAATACAGACGAGGAGGAATTTATTATGTTATGTCAGAATTGTAAAAAGCACGAAGCAACAACTCACATCAAGAGCGTTGTAAACGGCGAATATACACAGCTTCACTTATGTTCAGACTGTGCCGGTAAATTAGGATATGCCGATGTATTTTCAGGCTTCGGATTTGATTTAGGCGATTTCTTCGGAAACTTTTTCTCAAAACCGAAATCAATGCTCGCAGGCAGTAAGGTTGAGCGTTGTGAAAAATGCGGAATGTCTTTTGAAGAAATCGTAAAAACAGGCAAAATAGGTTGTGCCGATTGCTACGAAAAGTTTTATGAAATGCTTCTTCCCTCAATTCAGCGTATTCACGGGAAAACCCAGCACAACGGTAAGGTTGCCAACGTAACTGATGATATACAGGTTAAAAAAGAAAAGACAAAAGAAGAAATTATTGCAGAGCTTAAAGAAGAAATGAAGGTTGCTATAGAGGAGCAGAATTTTGAAAAAGCAGCAGAACTCAGAGATGCGATCAAGGAAAAGGAGAGTGAAATGTAATGGGTAAATGGTACAGAGATTTCGGACCCGAAGGCGATGTTGTTCTCAGCACAAGAATCAGATTTGCAAGAAACATCAAAGAATATCCTTTTCCGTTCAGACTTGATGAAGATAAGAAAAAGGAATTAAATTCACGGATTAAAGATGCAGTTTTGTCCGATAATGAAAATATGAGTTTCATTGAAATGGAATCTGTTCCTGCATTTCAGACAGTTTCCCTTGCAGAAAGACATCTCATAAGTCCCGAGTTTGCAGGACCGTCAAAAGCGAAAGCACTTATTCTTTCTGATGAAGAGGACATAAGCATTATGCTTCAGGAAGAAGACCATCTGAGAATTCAGGCGATGGAAGCAGGTTTAGAGCTTGATAAAGCATATGAAAAGGCAGAAAAAATCGAAAAAGATATCGGCAGAACTTTAAACTATGCCTTTGATGAAAGAATAGGTTTTCTCACACAGTGTCCCACAAATCTTGGCACAGGTATGAGAGCATCTGTAATGCTTCATCTTCCTGCGCTTACAAAACAGGGACTTATTTCACGTCTTGCATCAACAGTTTCAAAACTCGGTCTTGTAATACGCGGTGCATACGGAGAGGGAAGTCAGCCCGGTGGTGACATCTACCAGATAAGCAATCAGATTACTTTGGGCATCAGCGAAAAAGAGGCAATTTTTAATCTCAATTCAATTGTAAAACAGATTATTTCACAGGAAAGAAATGCAAGAAAAGAATTGCTTTCAAATGAAGATTATCTTGATTCAATTTTCAGAGCATACGGAATTTTAAAATATGCAAGAAAGCTTACTTCAAACGAGTTTATGAAGCTTATCTCTCTTGTGCGTCTTGCATCGGCAGAAAAAATCATTGATATTGATATTGAAAAAATCAATGCAATGATTCCCGATATGCAGCCTGCAACGGTGAATGTAAGAAATTCAGCAATGCTTGATGCGGAAGAAAGAGATAAATCAAGAGCAAAGGAAGTAAGAGAAATATTAGGCGAATAAATTTTAAAAATACAAATAACGGAGGTAACAGTTATGTATAAATTTTCAGGTTTTACCGAAAAAGCAAATATGGCTTTGAACGAAGCGATGATTTCTGCTGAAAATTTAGGCCATGCGTATGTGGGCAGTGAGCATCTTCTGATGGGTCTTTTGTCTGTTCAGGGAGTGGCGTCAAGTGTTCTCTCCTCAAAAGGCATAACAAAAGAAAAGGTAGAAGATATTTTAAGGATTAGTATAGGTGTAGGCACTCCCACATCACTTACTCCTGCAGATTTTACACCCCGTTCAAAACACATCGTTGAATATTCTGCATCCCTTGCCTCATCTTCAGGTCAGGCACTTGTGGGAACTGAGCATATATTGCTTTCCACTATAAAGGAAAGTGAAGGTCTTGCAGTGAGCATTCTTTCAGAGCTTGGTGTTTCTGTGAATGAAATTGTGCAGGAAATAAACAGAGCTTTTGACTCATCTGCAGGCGATAATGCAAAAAAAGGCAGTGCAAAAACAAAATCAGATGTACCGACTCTCGAAAAGTTTGGCAGAAACCTTACAGAGTTGGCAAATCAGAATAAAATCGACCCTGTTATCGGCAGACAGAAAGAAATTGAAAGAGTAATTCAGATTCTGTCAAGAAGAACAAAAAACAATCCCTGCCTTATAGGTGAGCCGGGTGTAGGTAAAACTGCAATCGCAGAAGGACTTGCTCTTAAAATTTCAGAAGGGGAAGTGCCTGAACTTCTTAAAGATAAAAAGCTCTATACACTTGACCTTACAGGTATGGTGGCAGGTACAAAGTACAGAGGTGATTTTGAAGAAAGAATCAAAACCGCAATGGATGAAGTGAAAAAAGCGGGAGATGTGATTCTTTTCATAGACGAAATACACACTCTTATCGGTGCAGGCTCTGCAGAAGGTGCAGTTGATGCGGCAAATATATTGAAGCCCTCACTTGCACGTGGTGAAATTCAGCTTATCGGTGCAACCACAATTGATGAATACAGAAAACACATCGAAAAAGATGCTGCCCTCGAAAGACGTTTTCAGCCTGTGATGGTAGGTGAGCCGAGCGAAGAAGAAGCAATAGAAATTCTCAAAGGTCTTAAGGATAAATACGAGGCACACCACAAAATTAAAATTACGGAAGAAGCAATAGATGCAGCAGTAAAACTTTCATCAAGATATATCGGTGACAGATTCCTGCCTGATAAAGCAATAGATTTAATTGACGAGGCATCTTCAAAAGTAAGACTCCGTGCTTACACAATGCCGACCGACGTCAAAGAAACGGAAGATAAAATAAAGTCCGTTCGCGGAGAGAAAGAACACGCTGTGGCAAATCAGGATTTTGAAACTGCTGCAGAATTACGCGATGAGGAAAAGAAACTTATTGCTCTTCTGGAAGAAAAGAAAGAGGCACGTCGAAAAGAAATGCAGGATTTCAGCGGTGAAGTAACTGCGGAAGAAATTGCAGAAATTGTGGCAGACTGGACAGGTATTCCCGTAACACAGTTAACGGAAGAGGAAAGTGCAAGGCTTCTTAAAATGGAAGATGTGCTCCACGAAAGAATTGTAGGTCAGGATGAAGCAGTAAGAGCTGTTGCAAAAGCGATAAGACGAGGCAGAGCAGGTCTTAAAGACCCCAAACGTCCCACAGGCTCATTTATTTTCCTCGGTCCTACGGGTGTAGGTAAAACGGAGCTTTGCAAGACGCTTGCAGAGTCAATGTTCGGCTCGGAAAGTGCAATAATCCGCTTTGATATGTCAGAGTATATGGAAAAGCATACGGTGTCAAGGCTTGTAGGCTCTCCACCCGGATATGTAGGATATGACGAGGGCGGTCAGCTTACAGAGGCAATCCGCAGAAAGCCGTACTCCGTTGTTCTGTTTGACGAAATTGAAAAAGCGCACCCTGATGTTTTCAATATTCTCCTGCAGATTCTTGAAGACGGTATTCTCACAGATTCACAGGGCAGAAAAGTTGATTTCAAAAACAGTATCATTATAATGACTTCAAACGTAGGTGCAAAGCTGATAACAGATAAAAAATCATCCTTCGGTTTCTCAGCAGAGTCATCCGACAGCATTTCGCACGAGAAAATCAAGGAATCTGTTTTAGGAGAACTGAAACAGTGCTTCAAGCCTGAATTCCTGAACAGAATTGACGATATTATTGTGTTCAGACAGCTTATGCAGAATGATATTGAGGAAATAGCAAAGCGGATGCTTTCTTCACTTGAAAAGAGGGTATCACAGCTTGATATTGAAATTGAATTTTCAGAAGAAGCGGTGAAGAAAATTGCTGATGCAGGCTTTGACCCTGTTTACGGTGCAAGACCACTGCGACGTGCAATTCAGTCGAAAATAGAAGATACTCTTTCTGAACTGATGCTTGACGGTGCAGTAAAAGCGGGCAATAAGTATATATGTAATGTAAACGAAGAAAATTTCACCTTTGACCAAGTTAATTAACAAAAGGTTTACATTTGAAATATTGACATTATTTCCCATCAGTTGTATATTATATGTAGACTTTAGCACTCTCGTTTATCGAGTGCTAAAGCAGCATATAAGGACGGTGAGAATATGGGAATGACAGAGCGTAAAAAGCAGATTCTTGCAGCCGTTATAGAACGATACATTAAAACAGGCGAGCCTGTTGGTTCAAAAATGCTTCTTGAAAGTTCAGATATTTCCGTATCCTCTGCAACTGTCAGAAACGAAATGGCTGAGCTTGCCGATATGGGTTATCTTGAACAGCCCCACACTTCATCGGGCAGAATCCCCACACAGAAGGGTTACAGATATTATGTTGATGAACTGATGTGTGAACGCTCGCTTGAAGAAGAGCAGAGAAGACGCATTGATATGATGCTGGGAACTCACTTCGGAGATCCTGAAAAGCTTCTCAGAGAAGCAGCGGCAATTTTAGCAGATGTCACTGATTGTGCCGTTGTAACAACAACGCCAACCAGCGTAGGTGCTTCAATCCGCAAGGTTGAGCTTGTGCCTGTTAGCAGAAAAACTGCAATTGTGGTAATGCTCACTTCATCAGGTATACTTAAAAATAAAGTCTGCAGAACAGATGCTGATATAACAGAAGAAATTGTGCAGATTTTTTATAAAATGGCAGCAGAAAAATTTATCGGCAAACCGCTTAAAAGTATGGCAGATATAGTTCTGCAGAGTCTTGTGGTGTCCTTGGGTGAATATGCCCTTGCAATGAGTCCCATTGTTGTGGCACTTTCAGATCTGGCACAGGAGGCCATGCGTGCAGACATAGTGCTTGGCGGTCAGCAGAATCTTTTCAATAATAAAGAAATAAGTTCGGACGTTTTCGGTATAATGGAATTTCTTTCAAAACGAGACACACTTTTGAATGTACTTTCCGCCACTAATAACGGACTGAATGTATATATCGGCAAGGAAAATCCGTTCACACCGCTTCAGTATTCAAGTATGATTGTATCACCTTATACTGTTTCGGATTCATTGGGCGGAGCATTCGGAATCATAGGCCCTACGCGTATGGACTACGCAAGGCTTGTGCCAAGTGTGAAATACCTTACAAAGCTTGTCGGTGAAATTATAAGTGCAGAAAGGGATGAATAAAAGTGGCTGAAGAAATCAAAGAGGAAGTAAAAGAAGAAAAGAAAGAGTCTAAAAAAGAGGCTAAAGCAAAAAAAGCAGATAAGATTGAAAAGCTTGAAAAAGAGCTTGAAGAAAAAAACAATCAGATGCTCCGTCTTGCCGCTGAATACGATAATTTCAGAAAACGTACACAGCGTGAGAAGGAAGCAATCTACGGTGATACAAAAGCACAGCTTATCGGTGAGCTTCTTGCAGTAGCAGATAATTTTGAAAGAGCACTTGCAAACGAAAACGGCACTGCAGAAGATCTTCGCAAAGGTTTTGAAATGATTTCAAAACAGTTTGACGAAATTCTCGCTAAAAATTCAGTGGAGAAATTCGGCGAAAAAGGCGAAGAATTTGACCCTAACATTCACAGCGGCGTAATGCACGTTGATGATGATACTCTTGGTGAAAACACAATTGCACAGGTTTTCAGCAAGGGATATAAAATGGGTGACAGAATAATCCGTCACGCAGTAGTACAAGTTGCAAACTAAAATAAACTAAATCAGTAAACAACCCTTAGGAGGAAAAATATTATGTCAAAAGTTATCGGTATCGACCTCGGTACAACAAATTCATGTGTTTCAGTTATTGAAGGCGGTGAACCCGTTGTTATTGCCAACGCAGAAGGCGCAAGAACAACTCCTTCAGTAGTCGGTTTCGGCAAAAACGGTGAAAGAATGGTAGGTCAGGTTGCTAAAAGACAGGCTATCACAAACCCCGACAGAACAATCAGTTCAATCAAACGTCAGATGGGTTCAGATTACAAAGTAGCAATCGACGACAAAAAGTACACACCTCAGGAGATTTCAGCAATCATTCTTCAGAAACTTAAAACAGATGCTGAAAGCTACATCGGTGAAAAAGTTACAGAAGCAGTTATCACAGTTCCCGCATATTTCACAGACTCACAGCGTCAGGCAACAAAAGACGCAGGTAAAATTGCAGGTCTTGAAGTAAAGAGAATCATCAACGAACCCACAGCAGCAGCACTTGCTTACGGTATTGATAAAGAAACAGACCAGAAGGTTATGGTTTACGACCTTGGCGGCGGTACATTCGACGTTTCAATCATCGAAATGGGCGACGGTGTTCAGGAAGTTCTTGCAACTGCAGGTAACAACCGTCTTGGCGGTGACGGCTTCGACCAGAAGATTATTGACTGGCTTGCAGACGAATTCAAGAAAGAACAGGGCGTTGACCTTCGCGGAGACAAAATGGCTATGCAGAGACTTAAGGAAGCTGCAGAAAAAGCAAAAATTGAGCTTTCAGGTGTTACAACATCACAGATCAGCCTTCCTTTCATCACAGCAGATGCAACAGGCCCCAAACATCTTGAAATGACTCTTACAAGAGCAAAATTCAACGAAATGACAGCATCACTTGTTGAAGCAACAATGGGTCCCGTACGTCAGGCTATTGCAGACTCAGGTCTCAATACATCAGAAATCGACAAAATCCTTATGGTTGGTGGTTCTTCAAGAATCCCTGCTGTTCAGGAAGCTGTTCAGAAATATCTCGGCAAAGAACCCTTCAAAGGCATCAACCCCGATGAATGTGTAGCAATGGGTGCTGCAATTCAGGCAGGTGTTCTCGGCGGCGAAGTTAAAGGACTTCTTCTCCTTGACGTTACTCCTCTTTCACTCGGTATTGAAACAATGGGTAACATCAATACAAAAATCATCGAAAGAAACACAACTATCCCCGTTAAGAAGAGCCAGATTTTCTCAACTGCAGTTGACAATCAGCCTTCAGTTGAAGTTCATGTTCTTCAGGGTGAACGTGAATTTGCAAAAGATAACAAAACTCCCGGTGTGTTCCACCTTGACGGCATTATGCCTGCAAGACGCGGTGTTCCTCAGATTGAAGTAACATTCGACATCGACGCTAACGGTATCGCTCACCTTTCAGCAAAAGACCTGGGCACACAGACAGAACAGTCAATTTCAATCACATCTTCAACAAATATGTCTAAAGATGATATTGAAAAGGCAGTTCGTGAAGCTGAACAGTTTGCAGAAGAAGATAAGAAACGTCGTGAAGAAGTTGATATGAGAAACGGTGCAGACCAGATGGTTTACCAGTGCGAAAAACTTCTCAGCGAAGAAGGCGACAAATTCCCTGAAGAAGATAAAGCTGCTCTTAACGAAAAAATTGACGCACTTAAAGAAGCTCTTAAGGGTGAAGATATCAACCTTATCAAATCAAGACAGGATGAACTTCAGGCAAAATTCTATGAGATTTCAGAAAAGATTTATAAGGCTGCAAATCCTCAGGGTGCTGAAGGTTTCGACCCCAATGCTGCAGCAGGCTTTGAACAGGGCGCAGCAGGTGAAGAATACACAGAAGCAAACTATACTGATGTTGAATAATAAATCTTTGATTTTTTAATGATTTATTCATAAGTTAGTGGTAAAATTAACAGGTGCGAACTGAAGATGATTCGGTTCGCAACTTGTTGTGTATAGAATGATTCAGTATAAAGGAGCCGATTTTTTTGGCTGATAAACGCGATTATTATGAAGTGCTTGGTGTTCAGAAAGGCGCTTCAGACGATGAAATTAAAAAAGCATACAGAAAGATGGCGAAGAAGTACCATCCTGACCTTAATCCCGGTGATAAAACTGCGGAAGATAATTTTAAAGAGGTCAACGAAGCGTATGAAGTGCTTTCGGACAGTACAAAGAAGGCACGTTACGACCAGTTTGGCCACGCAGGTGTAGACCCTAACTTCGGTGCAGGTGGCGGTGCAGGCGGATTCGGCGGGGGCTTCGGCGACGGAATGGATTTCGACCTTGGTGACATTTTCGGCAGTTTCTTCGGTGGCGGTTTTGGTGGCGGCGGACGCAGGTCCAATCCTAATGCACCGAGACGTGGTGAAGATTTGCAGTCAAGAGTTACTGTTTCTTTTGAAGAAGCAGCAAAAGGTTGCAAGAGAACTGTTGAAATTAACCGTATTGAAACTTGTTCTGAATGTTCAGGCTCAGGTGCACAGAAAGGTACAAATCCCACAACATGCCCTGAGTGTAACGGCAGAGGTCAGGTGAATGTTCAGCAGAGAACACCTTTCGGAGTTATGTCAACAACAAGGCAGTGTACACGTTGTGGCGGTAAAGGTAAGATAATATCTTCTCCTTGCCAGAAGTGTCACGGCAACGGCAGAATTTCAAAGCGTGCAACTATAGAAGTAAATGTTCCTGCAGGTATCGATGACAGACAGATTATCAATATCCGCGGTGAAGGTAACAAAGGTGCAAACGGTGGTCCTGCAGGTGACCTTAAGGTTGCAGTTTTCGTAAGCTCACATCCGTTCTTTGAACGCGAAGGTTTCAATGTGTGGTGTAACGTTACAGTTTCTTTTGCACAGGCAGTGCTTGGTGACAGTCTTCTTATAGATACTCTGGACGGCAAGGTTAAATACGATTTACCTGCAGGTACACAGCCGGGTAAAGTATTTGTACTTAAAGGAAGAGGTATTCCGATTCTCAACGGCAGAGGTAAGGGTGACCAGCTTATCCGAATCAATATTGATGTTCCTAAACATCTTTCTGCTCATCAGAAAGAACTCATCCGTCAATTCCAGGAAGAGTTCGGACCTTCTGCAAAACAGGCAGAAACATATAACAGTACGGGTACAGAAGAAAAGAAAGGCTTCTTCGGTAAACGTAAAAAATAAAAAAATTAACGGTGCAGGCTTTAGCTTGCACCGTTATTTTTTAGTTTTATTTTCTCTTATAAGTACAGAACTTAAACTTAATTCCGTTTTCTTCTTTTACTTCGCTTTCTTCAGCGAGGTACCATTCTTCATCTTCGTCAAGGTTGGGGAAGAATTTGTCGCTCTTTTCTGCTTCGGCGTCGATTTTTGTTACGATTGCCGTATCGCAGTATGAAAGCATCTGTCTGTAAATTGATTCACCACCGATAACGCAGATGTTATCTGTGTCTTCACCTTTTAAAAGTTCAACGGCTTCTTCAACACTTCTTGCTACTTCTGCACCCTCAACAGAATAACTTTCATCTCTTGAAAGAATTACGTTACGTCTGTTTTTAAGGGGAGCACCATTCGGGAAGGTTGCAAGAGTTTTTCTGCCGAGAATAACTGTTTTACCTGTTGTAAGACTGCGGAAATTTTTCAGATCTTCTGAAATATGGAAGAGGAGATTACCGTCGTTGCCGATACCCCAATTTTTATCAACTGCTACTACCTGAAACATCAGATTGCCACCTCGATTTTTTCATTGAAATCATTTGCCTGATAGTTTTCAAGACTGAAGCTGTCTACTGTGAAATCGTAGAAGTTTTTGATGCTTGTATCAATTTTGAAAACAGGAGCTTCAAACTGGGGATTTTCAATAAGCTTCTTAACCTGGGGAATGTGTCTGTCATAGATATGAGCGTCTGCCACAACGTGAACAAATTCGCCAACCTTAAGTCCGCTTACCTGAGCAAACATATGAACAAGCACTGCATACTGGCAAACGTTCCAGTTGTTTGCAGTAAGCATATCCTGTGAACGCTGGTTAAGAATAGCATTGAGCTTGTCGCCTGTTACGTTGAGGATAAGTCCGTAAGCACAAGGCGCAAGTCCCATTTCGTTAAGGTCATGATGGTTATAAAGGTTAGTCATAATTCTACGGCTTGCAGGATTATGTTTAAGGTCATAAAGAACTCTGTCAACCTGGTCAAATTCACCCTCGGGATATTTGTGCTTAACGCCTAACTGATAGCCGTATGCTTTACCGATTGTGCCGTTTTCATCTGCCCATGAATCCCAGATGTGAGAGTCGAGTTCAGAGATTTTATTTGATTTCTTCTGCCATATCCAGAGAAGCTCTTTAATACAGCTTTTAAAGAAAGTTTTTCTTACTGTAATAATGGGGAATTCTTTACTTAAATCATATCTGTTTACCATACAGAATTTTTTGATTGTGTGAGCAGGTGTACCGTCTTCCCATTTAGGACGGACATTGAGTTCTTCATCGGAATATCCGTTTTCAAGAATATCTTTTATGTTTTCAACGAAAACTTTATCTGCATAACTCATATTTTTACTCCTTAAAAATTAATTTCTGCCACAACAGGGAAGTGGTCTGAAGGATATTCGCCGTTTATCATAGTTGTTTCAACGGTATATTTTTTTACACTGATTTCAGGTGAAACCATAACGAAGTCGATGATTCCGCCATCGTTTTCACCGAAGCCGTTGTATGTTATTCCATCGTCTGAATTTTCAGCAACAAACTTTGAATCGCGGAGTTTTCCTGAAACAAGACCTTCATAGAAGTCAGAGCCCTGGTCAAAGTTAAAGTCACCTGTAACAATTGTAGGAGCAGAGAAGCTTTCTGCTTTTTCGAAGATAAGCTTCATACCTTCTTTTCTTGCCTCAACTCCGATATGGTCAAGGTGAGTGTTAAGGTGAATAAATTTTTTGCCGCTTTCTTTATCTTTAAGGAGCACCCATGAGCAGATTCTTACACAAACTGCGTCCCATCCTTTGCCGGGCTTGTCGGGAGTTTCTGAAAGCCAGAAATTACCGCCGTCTGCAACTTCGTATTTGTCTTTCTTATAAAATACTGCAGAATATTCGCCTTCGTTATCGCCGTCGTCACGGCCGACGCCTTCGTAGCCGTAATCAGTAAGGTTTGTTTTAAGAAACTCCATCCATTCGGGAGTTGCTTCCTGCACACCTAATGTATCGGGATTATTTTTCCTGATAATTTCAAGCACCATAGGTTCGCGTTTTTCTCTTTCGTGACCTTCTTTTCCCCAACAGAGGATGTTATAACTCATGGTTTTCATTGTTTTCACTCTCCTGATTTGTCTTAAAATGCCATATCAGCATAAATGGGATAATGGTCAGAGATATATTCTCCGTCAACAGTATCTCTTATTATTTTATATGTTTTTACATCTGTGATTCTGTTATTCACCATAACAAAATCGATGGGTAATCCTTCTTCTCCACCGTTGTAGGCGTGATAAGTTTTACCTGTCATTGTGTCAAAAGCCATATTCTGAGTATCAGAAAAACCTGCTTTTGCAAATTCTGAATAAAGTTCAGTTCCTTTTTCAAAGTTAAAGTCACCTGTAATAACAACTGGCATATCGAAACTTTTTGCTTTTTCAAGTACAAGCCGAAGTCCGTTTATTCTTGCCAGTTCGCCCTTGTGGTCAAGATGTGCATTAAGGTGAGCATACTGATTACCTGTTTCAAGGTTTTCAAGAATTACCCATGTGCAGATTCTGTTTTTCTGTGCGTCCCAACCCTTTGAAACTTTGTCAGGAGTTTCTGAAAGCCAGAAGGTGTCGCTGTCCACAACCTTGTATTTGTCTTTTCTGTAAAGAATTGCAGACATTTCACCACTTATACCACCCTGTGTGCCTGTCAGTCTGCCAACGCCTTCAATTCCGTACTGAGGAAGAAATGCTTTCATGTGATAAAACCAGAGAGCCTCACATTCCTGTACACCAACTGAATCGGGGTAGTAATCTGCTATAAGCTGTGGAACAGTTTTGCCCCTTTGCCAGTCGTTATAGCGAACATTATAAGACATAATTCTTATTACGTCGTTTTCAGGGATTTTGTCACCGATTTCGCACTGACCGATACCGCAAGCGGCAAAGATAAGTGCAAAAATCATTGAAATATATTTACCTATAATTTTCATATCATTAAATAACCATATCTGAATAAATGGGGTAGTGGTCTGAAGTATGTTTAAAATTATACTTATCTCTTACAATAGCATAAGTTTTGATATCTGTAATTTTTTCGTTAACACAGATGAAGTCGATAGGAGCACCTGTTTTACCACCATTGTAGGCGTGGTAAGTTTTGCCGTGCATTGTCTGTGTTGCAAGGTCCTGAGTATCTTTAAGACCGCCTGTAACAAGTGAATTGTAAAGGTCTGTACCTTTTTTGAAATTGAAGTCACCTGTAACAACTGT
>JAZQWT010000148.1:0-5525 GCA_045632485.1 Acutalibacteraceae bacterium | reverse complement strand
CTCTATCTCTGGTGAAAAATTTTCGGGCTTTGGCGAAAAATTTTCGCTTTCAGGCGAAATATTTTCGTTTTGTTCTTTCTTTTTGTTTCTCATTCTTGCTGCAGCTCTTGTTTCCGACCCTACACAATCTTCAAGGAAGCTTATATAATATGTATTATCGTCCTTTTTTATAATTGCACCGTATGCAAGAAGTATATCCAGCAAGGCTTTTACCATATCACTTTTTGCATTTATCGCAAGGGCAAGCTCATCTCCGAATGTGGGAAGCATCTGCTCATAGTACAGATATCCGTCTGTTTTCAGGGAATAGAGCATTATCTGCTGAAACAGCAAAACGAGTGTATCGCCATCTGACTGCAGCCTTAAAAATTTGATTATCTTTTCGTCGAAGAAATCCGTTTTCATTTTGTACCAGTAATATCTTTTGTTTTCACTCAAGCTTTGTGCGTCCTTTCTGTTTATAATAGGCAGACGGGAATTAAACCCCTCCATAAATAGTGCGGACAGCCTGTTTTTTCTACCGAAAACGGTAGAATTTTTCTGCAAAAATGAAAATGTTAACAAAAAATTCAAAAACCCCGCAGAATTTATCATTCTGCGAGGTCTTTTTTTATAAGATTATGAGATTTTTAGGTGAGGACGTAAGATTCTCGTATCCTGTTTCCGTAATCACAACAAAATCTTCAATTCTCACTCCGAATTCATCGGGGATATAAATTCCCGGCTCAACTGTTACCACGTTGCCGACTTTCAATTCTGCTTTTGATTTCGGGGAAAGGTTAGGATTTTCATGCACTTCAATTCCCACACCGTGACCGAGTGAATGGCCGAAATAATTTCCGTAGCCTGCATCCTTTATAACGTCACGTGCCGCTTTGTCTGCATCTGCACAATTTACACCGGCTTTAAGGATTTTAAGTGCCTCTTCCTGTGCTTTCAGAACGATGTTGTAAACCTCTCTCTGCTTATCCCTCACATTCCCTACAGCCACAGTCCTTGTCATATCGCTTCTGTATGAATCAAATACAGCACCGAAGTCCATTGTGACGAAATCACCGTCTCTGACTTTATTATCTGTAGGTACACCGTGGGGCTTTGATGTGTTTTTTCCTGCAATGGCAATGGTGTCGAAAGAAAAGCCGTCAGAGCCACCGAGCCTCATAACATTTTCAAGCTTTGCGGCAATTTCAATTTCACTTACGCCCACCTTTATAAAGGGCAGAATTTCATCGAATGCCTTTTCTGCAATAAACTGTGCTTTTCTGATTTTTTTAACCTCGTCGCAGGTTTTGATTTCGCGGAGAAGTGAAAGCTTGTTATCAAGTGTACCGTCTGCACATATCTTTGCAAACTTCATACTTTTTGCAAGGAAATTCATTCTTGCTACAGGCGTTTTTTCGGCTTCAATGTGAATCTTCCTGTACCCGTGCTGGAAAATATATTCACCCACGTCTTCCTTGAAATCATTTAAAAGCTGCACAGGACAGGAAGTAACTTCTTTCTGTGCTGCCTCGATATATCTTGAATCAGTAAAAAAAGCAGAGCCGTTTGAGCCGACTACAACAAATCCTGCCGATGAGTGAAAGCCTGTAAGATAGTTTCTGTTCACTTCACTCTGGATAAGTAGGCACTCGTGGCTTTTTAATTCAGATGCAAGTTTTTCTATATTGTTCATATAAATCTCTCCGAAATAAAAAGGACAAGTCATCACGCAGAGCGCTAACTTGTCCTTTCTGAATGCTTATTTGAATTTGCGTTTACGAGCAGCTTCAGATTTCTTCTTTCTTTTTACAGAAGGTTTTTCATAGTGCTCTCTTTTACGAACTTCCTGGATAACACCGTCTCTTGAAGTCTGTCTTTTAAATCTTCTGAGTGCGCTGTCCAAAGACTCGTTTTCTTTAACTTTTACCTGACTCATCTTATTCCCTCCCTCCGCTGTTTGCAGGGGCAAAATTTGTATTAACGGACATTATTATACTATATAAAAATACCCTTGTCAACCTTAAAGCACCGACATTTTGCGATTAATTTGTTAAATTTTTATTACCAATTCAGATAATATACACTTTCTTAATAATTGTTAATTATATTTTTGACCTATTTTTCTTTAAAAGAACAAAGAAAACATATTTATGTGCGATAATATATAATTGATATAAACAAGAAGCAGATTGGATGTGGAAAAAATGGACGATAAGAATAAAATTGGAAATAATGCCGATAATAAGAGAGACCTCTTTGCGGAATTCCGGAAAGATAACAGCAATATAGATGCGCTTCTTGAAGATGCTTTTTCCTTTATGAACGATTCAAATACCGAGGAAAAGGAAAATGACAATTACAACTACAAATCAAACGTTACGGAAGATATCCCCCCCTATCCGTATGAAGAAGAACAACAACCGATTTCTGATGACTACGGATACAATGATGCTCCTTATGAAGAATCATCTGCAGATTATGATTACGGCATTTCATACGACGAGAATCTTCCTGAATATTACGATGAAGAAGAGACTGAAGAAATGAAAGACGACAAAGGTAAAAAAGTGGTATATTCAGTGCTTATTGCTCTTTTGTCAATTTGCATTGTCGGTGTTATCGTCTTCCTGATAATAGGCGGAAAAATCGACGATACCTTCGACTCAGGTGAAGCCGGTACTGTAAAGGAAGGCGAAACCCTTGCTGAAGAAGAAGACTTCGACACTATGTTTGACGTAGGCGACGCTGCTTCACTTAATGATTATCTCAAAAAATGGTCTGAGAATGACGGCGAAATTATGGACAGCAAAAACGTTATCAACATTTTGCTTATCGGTCAGGACGCTGACGGCGGTGAAAAATCATACGGCCGTTCAGACTCACTTATTATAGCATCTGTAAACAAAAAGACAAAAACAATAACTCTCGCTTCAATTATGCGTGACAGTTACATTTATATGAACGTTGACGGCAAAGACAGATATGATAAAATCAATGCTGCTTGTTTCTTCGGCGGACCTAAAGGTGTAATTGAAGTTATTGAAAAGAACTATAAAATCGATATCGATTATTACGCAAGCGTTTACTTTGAATCATTCGAAAAGGTTATTGATGCCCTCGGCGGTATAACTGTTCCTGTTGAACCCGGTTTTGCAGCTTATATCAACAGAACAACAAGATACAACATCGGCTCAGGCGATGCCGTTCACCTCAACGGCGGTGAAGCATTGACTTACTCACGTATCAGAAAATATTACCCTGACAGCGACGTAAGCCGTACACGTAACCAGCGCCGTGTTATCAATGCAATTATGAACAAAACAAAAGACGCTAATCTTGCACAGCTTTACAAAGCCGTTGATGCTGCACTTCCTTATATTAAAACAAATATGAAGAAGACAGTTATTCTCTCCTACGGTAAACAGGCATTGAGCGAAGGCTGGATAAACTACAAAATGAAACAGGAAACATTCCCTGTATTGGAAGCACGTGCATCAGCAACAATCAACGGTGCTTCATGCTGGGCAGTTGACTATCCGCTTGCAGCACAGCAGATGCAGAAGCTTCTTTACGGTAAAACAAATATTTCATTAGGCTCTGACAGAGTAAATGTTCTTACAAATTATCTCACACAGAAGCCCGAACCAAACTATAACAACGGCGGAAGCTATACCCAGTCATCATATTATTATGACACAACAACAGGCACCACATATCCCTGGTGGAGTGGTGAAGGCTCTTCAGGTACCAACGGTACAACAGGTTCTCAGACTGCAGAAACTACCAAAAACTGGTGGGGCAACTGGGGCGGCGGAGATACAACTCCCACTCAGGCACCTCCTGTAACTCAGGCACCTCCTGTGCCCGAAGTACCTGCTACAACACCGCAACAGTAAAATAAGCAACAAAAAACTCGTATGTTTCAGAAACATACGAGTTTTTTTATTATACTGATAAGTTAATTATGCTGCAGCACCGAAAAGTGACTGGAACAATGTAGCAATAGAGTCGATAAATGACTGAATAGTACCATCTGACATATCGAAAATTTCAAAAACTTTGCCGAGTGATTCCCAGTCAATGCCGTTAACACTGCCCATGAAACCTCCGATTACGTTTTCCCAGGGAATACTTGAGAAAAATTCTGTTACCATTGTGATAATTGCTGCGATATCCATATTATGAAATCTCCTTTCAAAGTTTATTACATTGCCATTATACAATTTTTCATACACATTGTCAAGAAACGCTGATAATTTATAATAATTCTTTAAATTTATGCTATCACTGATGTTAGTTTTTTAATAATCGGTTAGTGCAAAGCCCATAGGTAGTTTATACTATCACTGACATTGGTTTTATAATAATTAATCAGTGCATTACCCATAGATAGTTTTTATGATTTTAAATTATAATTTATATGCGACCAACCTTGCCATTTTGCTGTCATCCTTGAGCGTATGCGAAGGATCTCAAAATGGCAACACATAAACCATTCCAAAACGAGATTCTTCGCTTCGCTCAAGAATGACACGTTTGGGAATGTCAGCGATAAATTATAATTTATATGTGCATCAATAACTAGCTACGGGTAATACACTGACGATTATTATAAAACTGATATCGGTGATAGCATAAAAACCTCCCCTTGGAAATGCAAGGGGAGGTGGCAAAATCTTTGATTTTGACTGAGGGGATTTTTCGCTTAAAATTACTGAATTTCAGAAAGTTTAACAGGTCTGTGTTCTTCAACAGATTTTTTAGCAGCAAGACCGATTTTAACTGACTGCATACCTGCGTGGATACCAACAGGAACTTCTTTGTCGTTTTCAATAGCATCAACAAACTGTGCAACTTCGTCTGTGAAAGACTGCATATATCTTTCAAGGAAGAAGAACAAGGGTTTTTCGCCTGTTACACCATTTTCGTCAGCAATAACTGCTGATGAAAGTGTATCGTTTGAAGTAGCAACCATACCTTTTGAGCCGAATACTTCTGCTCTCTGGTCGTAGCCGTAAGCAGCTCTTCTTGAGTTATCGATAACACAGAGAGCACCGTTAGCCATTTTCATTGTGATGATTGCTGTGTCAACGTCGCCCTGTTCGCCGATTGCGGGGTCAACAAGCACTGCAGACTGAACATAAACTTCTTCAACATCGCTGTTTACAAGGAATGTTGCCATATCGAAATCGTGAATAGTCATATCAAGGAAGATACCGCCTGAAACCTTGATGTATGCAGGGTTGGGGGGTTCGGGGTCACGTGATGTGATTTTAACGATATGAGGATCACCGATTCTGCCTGCATCAACAGCCTTGCGGATTGCAGCAAAGTTGTGGTCAAATCTTCTGTTGAAACCAACCTGGAATTTAAGGTTTTTGCCCTGGAGTGCATCAGCAACAGCCTGGATTTTTTCGATTGAGTGGTCAACGGGTTTTTCACAGAAAACGTGTTTGCCTGCGTTGATTGCTTCAACTGAAATTGTTGAGTGTGTGTCTGTTGATGAGCAAACCATAACTGCATCGATTTCGGGGTCTGCAAGG
>JAZQWT010000147.1:0-6834 GCA_045632485.1 Acutalibacteraceae bacterium | reverse complement strand
ACTAAAACAACCTTGTCGATTTTGAAATAATACCTCACAAATAATGAAACCGATAATAAAATAAGGCAATCAACCATCTTGTAGTTGATTGCCTTTGTGTTTAAGACTTTATTTTTCTTCAGTTGCAGTAATTGTAGCTCTTTCCTGAGATTTTTTAATGATGTTGTTTCTTCTTTCTGTAAGCTCATGATACATGATAGTCTTTGTCTTGTCATCCAGGTCATAAAAGAACATGGGGATGTAAGAGAAGATACCAAGTACGATGGGAATAACTGTATACATAGCGAAGATTGCCTGTTTTGTTTTCATTGACTGAACAACACCGACACCTGCTTCGTAACCGATGAAAGAGATAACTGCAGTTGAAACAGCATTCTGAATCTGAGTAACAAGCTTTGTTGCAAGGCTTGAAATGAAGCTTGTCATAGCCTCGGTACGTTTACCTGTTTTCCATTCACCGTAGTCAATGATCTCCTGCTGCATAAGCTGAGGAATAATTTTACCCAGTGAGTAAACCGCTGAGATACATATTTCACTGAACATAAGTGCAGGAACCATAACCCAGAGATTATCAATGTTATTTATACCTACAAGGAAGGCGATAATCTTACCGATCTGAGGAACAGCTTTTGATATAACCCAGAGGGTTTTTGTTGAGTATTTCTTATTAAGTTTCGGAAAATACAAGTAAGAAATGTATGTAAGAGGTGCTGCAGGTACACCGCAGATAACCTCAAGTGATGCAGAGCCCATAACGTCAAGCCAGAACAGGTTTGAGAAAGGACCGCCAACACTACCGAATGCTGAAAGAAAATCGGAAAGCGAAAGACAAACCTGAAGCTTGTTACCGAAGAAGTTGCGTAGACCATCCATAAGTTTTGGCTTTTCTTCAACCTGAACAATACGTTCTTTAATGACGAATATATGCACTAACATTCCGAGAGTTGAAACAATAGTTGTACCTGCACCCATGAAGATGTAAACATTTTCAACTGTGATGCCGATAACACCGGCTGCAGCAAGGTCAAGAAGAATAACCATCACATAAACGGGAACTGTTTCAAAGCCTGCGATGTTATCTATGGCAATGAGAGCAGCCTTGTCGTCAATACTCGGTGTAAAGTTTGTGTCAAGACCTTTAATAGCACAGTTATAGATAGTACCTACGGTTTCCTTAGCAATTGAAATTGCACAATAGATAGCAATTTTCTGCCACGAAAGGGGACCCCAGTTCTGTCCGCCGATAAACAAAGGCGTAACCCAAAGAGCGATGCAGGCGACTGCATATGGTCCGATAGTTATAAAAGCCCATGGCTTGAATTTGCCGAATCGTGTTCTCGTTCTGTCAACTATGTAAGCAAAAAACATATCGTTGACAAGGTCCCACGCAAGATTAGCAACTGCGAAAGCAGCGATGATTCTTGAGTCAAGGCCGAAAACATTGAGCATAAAGTAAGAAATATAACCTTCAATGTTGAATTTGTTTATTTCAGATGTGACAAACAAAGTGACAAGCTCTTTTGCGCCTACATATCTTTTACCGTATATGCTGTCACTTGATGTCATAGGCATATAAGAATTTTCAGTCTGAATCTTCTTTTCTTCTGTTTCCTGAGACATATATATTAAAAATCTCCTTTCACAAAATTATAATTAACTACATTATGCACTTTTTGAACAAAACTTGCAATAGTTTATCGAAAACTTTTTCTGAAATAATAAAAAATTAAATAACCGAAGTGTCTGTTTTTTCTGACACTGCTTTTATAACTGCACCGTTCTGAACATAACGGTTGACATAATGTGACGGAATTTAAGAGAATGACAATCTTCAGTCCCATATTTTAAATCACCTGAAAAAGCGTAAACCTGTTGGAATAATTACCGAAAAACACTTTACTTTTTATTGCTTCAATGCTAATATTGAAATATCAACAGCATTTATCTTGAAGACATAAAAAAGGAGATGTTTAAAATGGCAAAAAAATTTATTTGTGCAATTCTTGTCTGCACTATAGTTTTATCATTATGCGTGATGCCCGTATCTGCCGCCGAAAAGGGATTCCCGGTTGGGGATGCAGTTATAGTATTGTCCGAAAATGCAAGCAGTACGGATAGCTATGCAGCAAGCCGTCTTAAATATTATCTTGACGAAATCACAGGCTGCGATATTGAAATTGTAAGCGGTGAAACACAAAAAGAATACAAAATCACATTGCAGGGAATAACGGATGCTCCTGATGGAAGCTATACCATAACTTCAAATGAAAACGAACTTGTTATTAACGGTTTCGGCAACAAAGGAACGATAAACGGCGTTTACCGCTTTCTTGAAGAATTCTGCGGATGTCATTGGTATGAATCAGAGGTTATTGTCATTCCGGAAAATGAAAATCTCACCGTGCCGAACGGAATAAATGTTGAATATACACCCTTTTTCGAGTACACGGAGACAGATACGAGAAGCTCATCAGATGCAGAGTTTGCCATTGCAAACGGTCTTACAGGCGGAGTTTATAAAGACCTTACAGCGGAACAAGGCGGTGCGGTTGAATATATAGGAGCCGCAAGCCACACTCTTGTCAATCAATATTGTAAGCCCTCGGATTATTTTGAGGAGCATCCGGAATATTTTGCACTTGTTAACGGTTTGCGAACAGATACTCAGCTTTGCCTTACCAATGAGGACGTTAAGGATATCGTAACAGCACAGGCTCTTACTTTACTTGAAGAAAAACACAATCCGGATGCATCTTTGCAGATTTTATCGATTACGCAGGCGGATAACGAAAAATACTGCCAATGCAAAAACTGTAAGGCTCTTGACAAAGCAAACGGCTCTCATGCAGGCACGATGATAACTTTCGCAAATGAAATTGCGAAGCGTATTAAAGCCGACGGCAAATATGATAATCTTGCAATTGACACTTTTGCTTATCAGTATACACGCAAGGCACCCACTGCAGTTGTCCCCCGTGAGGATGTTATTGTCCGTCTGTGTTCAATAGAATGCTGCTTCGGCCACGCTCTTGACGACCCCGACTGCAAAAACAATGCTGCTTTTATGGCAGATCTGGAAGAATGGGGCAAAATCTGTAACAGACTTTATATATGGAACTACAGCCTTAACACCGATGAAACCGCAAATATTTATGCAAACTTCGGTGTTATGCAGAGAAACACACAGATTTTTTATGAGCATAATGTGAAGGGCATATATCAGCAGGGTGTTTATTACTTTTACGAAAGTGACGGGGAATTCGGTGAAATGAAGACCTATCTGCTTTCAAAGCTTATGCAGAATCCTTACCTTGACTTTGATGAAGAAATGACAGGATATATGACGGCAGTTTACGGCCCGGGCGGAGTACAGCTTAAAGAATTCATAGATATCGTAACAGATCATGCCGTTACAAAATTAAAACACCTCTACATTAAAGAGGATTCACGTTTTTCTTTGCCGGGTATGAAGGCAAGGGAAATCAGCCGATGCGATGAGCTTTGGGAAAATGCAAAATCAGAGGCGGAAAATGAGCAACAGCTTAACCGTATTCTTCGTTCTGAAATCTGCTGGAGATACTGGAAATGCTCTAATATGCGTTCTGAATTTTCATTGTTTCAGCATCCGTATCTGTTTATGAAGGCGAGAAAAGACCTTTATAACGATTTGGTGAAATTCGGAATTACCAGAATGGGTGAAATGCCCAATCACGAGCTTTCCGATAACGATTTAAGACATCTGACAAGAAGAATCTATACCTGGATAACTCTTTATGACAATCCGATATGGGATGCAATCAATCCCTATGCCGTTAAATTCTATGAGCTTATGGAAAAGCTTTATACAACTATGTATTCATAAATAACTCAGACGAAATAACAAAAATCTCGCAAGTAATGCTTGCGAGATTTTTTATAAAGTATGAGCGGAAAATAACAACTTTAAACCTGTTGAATCCCTGTTTGGAGCTTCCCTCAGCTACTCTCTTTTTTTGTGTATTTTTGCATCAAAACCAATACGATTTTGCAAAGTATATTGTTTTTGATTAAATAAAGTGATAAGATATTATTGAAAAAGTTTATAACTTACTGATTTTCTTTTGGGGGATAGGGGGCTTTTTCGCTTGTTAAATCCATAAGAAAGTCGAGGCTTGTTTTATAATAGTCAGCTAAAATCAAAAGATTTTCCGTTGTAGGCATCAGGTCTCCGCATTCATATTTTGAGAGGGTGCTCTGGCTTATGCCTGTATCCATCTGAACCTTTAATTGTGTGTAGTCTTTTGTTACCCTGATAAGTTTGATGTTTTTCAATGTAACCACTCCTTATATTCAAATTGTACATAAAATAGTCTTGACAATAATAATTTCTATGAATATAATATTCATAGGATGAATATTAAGAAGCTTGTTTATATTGTTTTTATGAATGTCAAAAAAATAAAATTGAAAAAAATTATATTTTTTTGCGTGACAAATTGAAATTTACGTCATTAATATATTGTACAGGTGCAATAGAAAGGATGTGATATCCATTGATTAGTGAAGAGCGGGCGAGGGAAATTGCCGACTTGTACTATGAAGACATATATCATTTTTGCTTTTCAAGATTAAAAAACGATTCAGATGCCGCTGATGTTACACAGGAAGTTTTTCTTTTCTTCCAGGAAAATCACAACGGTCTTGAAGATAAATTTATCAGAGCGTGGCTTTTTGCGGTTGCCAATAATAAAATCAAAGAAGAGTTCAGAAGTATTGCGAAACGGGAAAAAGAGCTTGTTTTCGGGACAGTTTTCGGTGAGCAGACAAGTACGGAAATTCTTTTTGAATTAGAAGAAGATAACAAAATAACTGCAGAAGAACTTGAGGAAAAGAAGCAAAGTATTCTTGATTCGTTAACAGAAAAAGAGCTTGAGCTTTTTGAAATGGTTTATACAAAACGTATGGAATACGAAGAAATGTCAAAGAAGCTTAACATTTCTGAACATGCGGTGAGGTCGCGTGTTTACAGGCTCAGGTGGAAAATCAAAGAAAAAGCAGCATTTATGTTTATGGGAATTTTGCTTGTTTTTATCAATATATAAAAATTTTGCGTGACAAAATACAAAATTTTTCATATATGTTTGATGGGGGTAAGTAACTTTTTGATACAGGAGGTGGGTATTCCTTGAGAAACGAACAAGATATGAATGTTGTCAAACAGAACTTAAAGGACAAGCTTATGGCTATAATTTTGCTTGAGAGTTCAAAGGATTATAAAGAAATGGACAGCGATCTTGTAGCAGAATGTACTGATTTTCTTGCAGAACTTGAAAGCAGAGACGGTCCGACTGAAACGGAAATCAAAGAAAGAGTAAAAAATATACCGTTCAAGGATAATGTAACGGACATATGCACACGCCAAAAGAAAAAGCTCAAAGCAAAAAGGCTGATGGTTATTGCTGCCGTGATTGCGGTGGTTATCGGCATATTCGGTATTACATCAGGTGCTACCGAAAGTTTATTCGATGAGACCTTCAGAAAGCTGGGAACATCTCTTTACGCTTTGCTTGACGGTGAAACTATAGAATATGGCAACATAACCTTCAGCAGGGCGGAGGAAGTCAGGGAATATTCTTCTATGAAAGAGCTTGTAAAAGGTGAAGAAATCAGAATTTTATATCCCGGATGGCTTCCTGAAAAAGAAAAGATTATTAAAGTGTGGTGCTTTGTGGAAAGCGGTGTGGAGAGATATGTGTTACAGGCTGAATCCCCGGAGTACAGTATCGATATTGATATAAATTCTGCAGTTGCTGAAAGCGTTAAATCAACCTGCGAGAAAAAAGAAATATCAGGATTTACAGTTTATTTCTCCGAGGGTACGCGTTTTGTGCAAGGTGAATTTGAGTATAAAAATAATCATTATATATTAACTTCGGACAGCAAGGATAATCTCATCAGAACTATTGAAAGCTTAAGCGAGATTGGCTGATTTACGGTTTGAAATATCAGGAGTGATAAAAATGAAAAATGCTATTAAAATTTTTATGATGTGTGTGTTATGCGTAATTATGGTCGGTAGTGCATTACCTGTGTCAGCAATGACAACACAGGTAATAATAAGACCCAGTTACGAAGAGGATTCAGCGCTTTCCGTAAATTTCAAGGGCGGAAAACCTATGGCTGAGTATGTTTATACAGGCGAAGTGATTACCCCCGAGCTTGAAATCAGAAAGATGGATGGCAGTATACCGTCGCCTGATGAATATTCAATTGAATATGTGTTTGATTCTGACAGTAAGTCTGTCGGTGCTCACCACGTTCAGGTTACATATCTTAAAAACGGTTATAAGGTAATTCTTCGTTATGACATCGTTCCCGGAAAAACTGACAAAATTGATGTAAAAGTTAAAAACGGTCAGGTTACAGTATCGTGGAATCCTGTTCCGGGTGCAGGTGTGTATAGAGTTTATAAATATAACGAGGAAACAGGCAGATATTCTGAAATGCTGTGGCCTGACGGACAGATTGCATCTGCCAAAACATCACGTACATTTACAAGTGAAGAGCTGAAACCGGGCGGAAAATACAAAATGGGAATTATGGCTCTGGATACAATTAACCAAATGCCCACAGACCAGATGGCATACTTTGTTGTTGATACAACAAGAGATACAGCAGTTACTACAACAAAGAAGGCTGATATGGAAGAAAAAAATACACTTATAAGACCTACAGCTACAGCTGTTGCTGCAGAAACAACTACAGTTACCGAGGAAACAGGTACAACAGCTGACGAAGAGGTAACAACAGCTGTTCCTGACGGAGAAGCCGTTTACGAAAGTGTTGTCGAAACAC
>JAZQWT010000146.1:0-2455 GCA_045632485.1 Acutalibacteraceae bacterium | reverse complement strand
TGCGACCTGCCAAATAGAGAATTTTTTTGCTCTGACGTGGTCGAAGAACGCAGGAATACTGCCGTATTTCAAGTGATGAGACAAGTCAAGCGGAAAATTATCATTTGTCAGGCGTGATGGGTTCGATTCCCGTCTGCCTATGCTCGTTGCAGGGATTGTGATGATTTTTAAAAATCCCGATTTGCTTAAGACACGTCTTAATGCAAAAGAAAAAGAAAAGGAGCAGAGTCTTGTGGTAAAACTCAGCGGACTTATGTTTCTTGCAGGGTTTATTGTGGCAGGACTTGATTTCCGTTTCAGGTGGTTTATATTGCCCGAAGGTATTGTAATAGGTTCAGCCGTTGTGTTTCTTGTTTCATATATTCTTTATGCAGAGGTGCTCCGCGAGAACACATATCTTTCACGCACAGTAGAAGTGCAGAAAAATCAGACGGTCATTGACACAGGGTTATACAGTGTTGTAAGGCATCCTATGTACTTTGCAACTGTGTTGATGTTTCTTGCAATGCCTCTTGTTCTCGGCTCGCTGTTTTCGTTCATAATTTTTCTTTTTTATCCGTTCATTATTGCAAAGAGGATAAAAAACGAAGAAGAGCTTCTTACAAATGAACTTGATGGTTATGCCGAATACAGACAGAAAGTAAAATACCGTCTTATTCCGTTTATATGGTGACAGGTAAATTTTACTGATAAACGTAAATAACAACGATTTCTGAGGTGTAGAATGGTAATTATAATAACAGGTGCATCCCACACAGGGAAAACTTTACTTGCACAAAAATTGCTTGAAAAATATAAATATCCCTGTCTTTCTGAAGACCACCTGAAAATGGGACTTATCCGTAGCGGTAATACGTCGCTCACGCCCTTGAGCGATGACAAGGACCTGACAGAATATCTCTGGCCCATTGTGTGTGAAATGATAAAAACAGCCATAGAGAATGAACAGAATCTTATAGTTGAGGGATGTTACATTCCTTTTGACTGGCAGAAGGATTTTGGTGCAGAATACCTTTCTCACATAAAATATATCTGTCTTGTGATGAGTGAGAAATATATAGAAAATCGCTTTGATGATATCATAAAACACGCATCTGTTATTGAAAAACGTCTTTGTGACGATTGTAAAAAGGAAGATATTCTGAAAGATAATATGCATATTCTTGGTGAAGTGAAAAAACGTAACCTGAATTATGTGCTTGTTGATGAGAAATACGAAATAAATATTGAGGAAGGATAATTTATGAATATTCTTTTTGAAAACAGTTTTGTGAAAAATGAAGAATGGGCAAAGGACGTTTACGGGTACATTTATTTCCGCAGACCTTTGGCTATTATCTGCCTTGTTATTTTCGGCAGTAATCCGATTTTTCAGTTGTGCAATCTGATAGCAGGTAACGGTATTTACTGGTCAACGTTGCTGATTTCTTTGTTTGTATGTGCATACTTTGTTTTTATGTACAAAAGAACAGTTAAAACCGTACTTTTACGTGATATGGAAATTCACGGAAAACGTATTGAAATCACACTATACGTTACAGATGAAAATATAAAACTCAGTCAGTCAACAGGCTCAGAGCTTTATCTGAATTATTATGACATAAAGAAAGCTGTAAAAACTAAAAAATACATCTATCTGTGGTCAAAAACAAATATGATATATACTTTCAAAAAAGATTCCTTTTCCGTTGGAGATGAAAACGGATTTATTGAGTTTTTAAAAAGCAAAGGAATTAAAATCAAGTAATATATAAATAAAAAATCCGTACTGACGAAATTAGCGAAAGTACGGATTTTTGTTTTGTTTATTTAACGGTAAAAGTCAATTCTGCAGGCTCGGAATAAAGATGATATGCACTTTCGGCAGTCAGTGTGAGAGTGTCAGCATATTTAATTTAATGAGTTCTTTATTATTGTATTGAAATATATAAAAATATGTGATATGATTTTTTTATATAAAACGGAGGTGTTCAAAATGAAAAAGTTAATCAGCATTATTTCGGTAATTCTCTCTTTATGTCTTCTGATTCCCAATGTTGCTTTTGCAGCAGAAAACGAAGAAGCTACATATGATTCTGTGGCTCAGTATGTAGCAGAGGTAAATGAAGAGGAAGATAAATCTCTTGCAATTAAAATCAGACTTGCAAAAGCACTTAACGCAGTAAGCAATTTCTTTATCAATGATGTGCTTGCAACCGTGCTCAATATCTTTATTCCTGATTCGGCAGCAGTTGCAAAGCTTGAAAACTTCAACATTGATGAATACGATAATTTCTATTCAGGTACTGATACATTTATCGATGAGCCTGAGGGTGAAAAGGTGTGGAGTCTCGGCTACGGCAAAGCATCTGTTTTGCCTGCAGATTTCGGCACAAAGAAATACGCAAAGGGTGCATATCTTCCCTATGTTTTCGGCGATGATATGTACACAGACGAAGACGGCGAAAAAGAAGAC
>JAZQWT010000145.1:0-4225 GCA_045632485.1 Acutalibacteraceae bacterium | reverse complement strand
CAAAAAGCACTGAGCTTATGGAAGAAGTTCTTAATAACGAGAATCTTATTCAGCCTAACCCGTATTTTATGCATTTTGTTATTGATGCAGTATATAAAACCGGACTGTTTAAAAAATACGGGATCAGCATTCTGAAACGTTGGGTAAACCTGGTTGATGAGTGTGATAAAGGATTAAAAGAAGTCTGGGATGGTTTTGATTGCGACTACAGCCATGCATGGGGCGGAACACCGGCATATCAGCTACCCTCAAGAATTCTGGGTGTTGAAATTTTGGAACCGGGTATGAAAAAAATTAAATTTACTCCGGACACATATGGTTTGGATTTTGCAAAAATTGAAGTACCGACACCTTACGGAAAAATTGTTGCAAACATTCAAAAAAGTAAAAAAGCAATGATATCTGTACCCGAAGAAATTACGGTTGTGTAATATTCGACATTATCTCGCAAAAATTCGTTTTTTTTCTTGACTACTTGGCAATATCATTGTATAATCATATTGTGTTTATCTATATTAATATAAGTGAGGTTATATATATGGCAAACAAAAATGATTACAATTATTATAAAAACGAATATGGAAAATATAAGGATAATTACTATTCTCCCGGGTCAGAGGAGTATAAAAAAAGAAAAAACAATTCAAGAAAGCAGAAAGTCGCTCGATTTTTCAGAGCTTTTGTTGTTTTTCTGATTATCTCCTGTGTTGTTGTTGCCATTGTTTTCGGTATTATCAAGCTCTCATCAGTAATACGTGAAAAAGTAGAAAATAATAAACCTGAAACAACTACTGAAATAACAACTGTTGAAGATAAAACAACTGATCAGTCAGACAACTCACCATACAAAAAAGGTACTAAATGTATCGTAGAAACACCTGAAGGCACAGGTGTCTATCTCAGAAACGAGCCCACGTATGATGTTTCCGGTTATCAGTTAGTTGAAGATGGTAAAACTGTAATCATTGAAGAAGTAAGTGAAGACGGTGAATGGGCACGTACATCAAACTTCGATAATAACGGTTGGCTCTATCTCAAATATCTTAAAATCGTAAACGAAGAATCAACTACAGAAACTAAGCCCACAGAAAAAGAAACTACTACAAAAGCTGAAGAAACAACAAAAGAAACTACTACAAAAGCTGAAAAGCCAACAGAAAACAAAACTCAGCTTGATTCAAGCATAAACACATACGCAGATGCAATTGAAGCCTTTAAAGAAAAAGGCAGCGGTGCTGTTATGAACTGTAAAATTGTCGGTAGCGGTGCTATTTATGCAACATCAAAACCCGCTGAAGGTTCAACAAAGATACTTTACCTTGTTCCCGGCGAAAGTGTCAAAGTTGTCAGAGTTGACGGCGGATACAGCAAAATTATTAAAGCAGGTTATGAAAGTTCCGTAACCTGGATTCCCAACGAAAACTTATCTTTTGTAAGTTGGGGTTAATTAATCTCATAAGCAAGGTGCCTTGTGATAAGGCACTTTGTTTTTAGCATTTACATTCAGAAAGGAAAATGATTATGAGAGAAAAATTCTACATCACAACGGCTATTGCCTACACCTCAAGAAAACCGCATATAGGTAACAGTTATGAAATCGTGTTAACCGATGCACTTGCAAGATTCAAACGAATGCAGGGCTATGATGTGTTTTTTCTCACCGGTACTGATGAACACGGTCAGAAGATTGAAGAATATGCAAAAGCTGCAAAAATTACTCCTAAAGAATATGTTGACAAAGTTGCCGGCGAAATAAAAGGTATATGTGATCTGCTCAACACAACCTATGACCACTTTATCAGAACAACTGATGATTACCATGAGAAAACTGTTCAGAAGATTTTCAAAAAACTCTATGAACAGGATGATATTTATAAAAGCGAATATGAAGGTTTATATTGCACTCCCTGTGAATCATTCTGGACAGAATCACAGCTTGTAGACGGCAAATGTCCCGACTGTGGCAGAGAGGTTACGAAAGCAAAAGAAGAAGCATATTTCCTTCGCCTTTCTAAATACCAGAAACAACTTGAAGAATACATTGAGCAGAATGATAACTTCATCTTCCCCGAAAGCAGAAAGAAAGAAATGCTCAACAACTTCATCAAACCCGGTCTTCAGGATTTGTGCGTTTCAAGAACATCATTCAAATGGGGCGTTCCCGTTGACTTTGATGACAAACACGTGGTATACGTATGGATTGATGCACTTTCAAACTATATTACTGCTTTAGGTTATGACCCTGACGGAAGCAGTGAACAGTATAAGAAATACTGGCCTGCCGATGTACACATAATCGGTAAAGATATTGTACGTTTCCATACAATTTACTGGCCCATTATGCTTATGGCTCTTGGTGAGCCTCTTCCGAAACAGGTTTTTGGTCATCCCTGGCTTCTTTTCGGTACAGATAAAATGTCAAAAAGCCGTGGTAACGTAATATATGCAGATGACTTAGTTGAGCTTCTCGGTGTTGACGCTGTAAGATATTACCTTCTTTCAGAAATGCCTTACACATCTGATGGTTCTATAACATATGAAACAATTATTGAACGTTACAACTCTGATCTTGCAAACACACTCGGTAACCTTGTCAACCGTACCATCGCAATGACTAATAAATATTTCGACGGTGTAGTTACTAATCCCGGTGTTAAGGAAGATGTTGATGATGAACTTATTTCACTTGCAACATCAACTATAGGTAAGGTTGAAGATTTAATTGCTCAGTACAGAATAAGTGATGCGCTTGATGCAATCATTTCACTTGCAAAGAGAAGTAATAAATATATTGATGAAACAATGCCCTGGTCACTTGCAAAAGATGATGATAAAAAAGACAGGCTTGCAACTGTTCTCTACAATCTTCTCGAAAGTATCCGATTTACTGCTGTACTTCTTTCTCCCTTTATGCCTGAAACCTCAGAAAAAATCTTTGCACAGCTTAACACTGATGTAAAAGATTACGAAAGCCTCAAAACATTCGGCGCACTTAAAACAGGCAATAAAGTTACTGCACCAACTCCCCTTTTCAACAGAATTGATGCAGAGAAAATGTTGGCAGAAATCGAAGAAAAAAACAAGGCTGCTCAGGAAGAAGAAAAATTAGTTCTTGACGGAATTGCTAAGATCGGAATCGATGACTTCGCTAAAGTTGACTTACGTGTTGCTAAAATAGTTGAATGTGAACCTGTCAAGAAAGCAAAGAAACTTCTTAAACTTACGCTTGACGACGGCACTGCAAATCCGAGAACTGTTGCATCAGGTATTGCTCCCTGGTATAAGGCTGAAGATTTAATCGGACACAATGTTATTGTTGTTTCTAACCTTAAGCCTGCAACACTTTGCGGAGTTGAAAGTCACGGTATGATTCTTGCTGCCGACTGCGACGAAAACGATGTTAAAGTAATTTTTGTTGATGAAATGCCCGTAGGTGCAAAAATCAGATAAAATTAAGGTGAGTAACATGGGAAAAATATTCGACTCTCATGCTCATTACGATGATGAAAAATTTGAAACAGACCGTCAGGAAGTGCTTGACGGTCTGTTTTCGGATAAAATCTGTGGAATCATAAACTGCGGATGCAATCTTGAATCATCGCTTATGAGTGTTGAACTTTCAAAAAAATACAATGGAATTTATGCTGCTGTGGGTTTTCATCCACATGAAGCTGAAAATGTTAACGATGATGAGTTCAAAAAAACTATTGAACTTCTCAACGAAAGTAAAGTTGTTGCTATTGGTGAAATCGGTCTCGATTTTCACTACGATTTTTCACCCAGAGACATACAGATTGAAATGTTTGAGCGTCAGGTAAAACTTTCAAAAGAACTTGATATTCCTATAATTGTTCATGATAGAGAAGCACACGAAGAAACATACAAAATTTTACGTAAATACAAACCCAAAGGTGTTGTTCATTGTTTTTCAGGTAGTGTTGAGTTGGCAAAAGAAACAGTTAAATTAGGTATGTATATAGGTCTTGGAGGTGCGGTCACGTTCAAAAATGCCGTGAAACCGGTTGAAGTCGCAAAAGCTATACCTATGGAAAGAATTTTACTTGAAACTGATGCACCTTACATGAGTCCCGTACCCATGAGAGGCAAACGCTGTCAATCTGATATGATCGAATATACTGCACTTAAAATTGCGGAAATTAAAGGAATTGATTATGAATCTGTTATTAATACTGCAAGAAAAAACACAGAGGAATTATTCAACATT
>JAZQWT010000144.1:0-8266 GCA_045632485.1 Acutalibacteraceae bacterium | reverse complement strand
ACATAACTGTCCATATTTCCGAAGAAGTATCCTCCCCTTTTTTCAAGGACAGCCATAATCATTGCCATTCTGTTATAATCAAAACCTGTTGCCATTCTTCTGGGATTACCAAAACCTGACGATGTAACAAGAGCCTGAACTTCTGCAAGAATGGGACGAGAGCCTTCCATTACACAAGCAATACAACAACCGGATGTGTTTTTCGGTCTGCCTGAAATAAGCATCATAGATGGGTTTTCAACTTCTTCAAGTCCCCTGTCCATCATCTCAAAAACACCTATTTCATTAGTTGAACCATATCTGTTTTTTACTGCTCTCAGAATTCTGTAAGAAAGGTTTCTGTCACCTTCAAAATAAAGAACAGCATCAACGATATGTTCAAGAACTTTCGGTCCTGCGATATTACCGTCTTTATTAACATGACCCACAACAAACATAGGAATATCAAGGCTTTTGGTAGTTCGCATAAGTAAATTTGTGCATTCTCTTACCTGTGAAACACTACCCGGAGACGATGAAATTTCTGAAATATTCATCGTCTGAATTGAGTCAATTATCACAACTTCCGGCTTTTCTGCACGTATAAATTCCGCAATTTTTTCCGCATCAGTTTCACACATAACAGAAAGCTTGTCCGTTTCAACACCAAGTCTGTCAGCACGGATTTTAATCTGTCTTGATGATTCTTCACCTGATACATATAAAATATTATGATTTTCACCAAGATGCTGACAAATCTGAAGAAGAATAGTTGATTTACCGATACCCGGGTCACCACTTAAAAGCACAAGAGAGCCCTTAACAAGTCCTCCACCGAGAACTCTGTCAAGCTCATTCATACCGGTTTTATATCTTACTTCATCAGCAAAAGAAATGTTTTTAATCGGAACAGCTTTTGCTGCACCGATTGACGATGATACTTTTGAGTTTTTAGCAGTAGCAGGAATTCTCACATCTTCCTGCATAGTGTTCCATTCGCCGCAACCGGGACAGGAACCGTACCATTTTGAACTTTCATATCCGCAATCACTGCAGATATAAATTGTTTTTGCTTTCCCTGCCAAGAAAAGCACCTCCACTTATTTAATAGTTGAATAATAATCAATTATACCACTGAAAATGCACATTGCGATTTTACTTCTGTATTCAGGATCTTTCAGATTCATAAGCTCTTCTGAATTTGATAAAAAGCCACACTCACAAAGCACAGCCACCGATTCAGCATGATAAATCAAATAAACATCTGTTCCGCATTTCTTGATTTGACGCTCATTGTCTTTCTGTAATCGATTTGAAAAAGAATCCTGAATACTTTTTGCAAGCAAACTGCTTTCAGAGTTTTTCGAGGAATAAAAAAGCTGCGCACCTTTATATTTTGACGAACTATATGTGTTCTGATGAACACTTACAAAAATATAATCAGGGTTACTCTCAATGATTTTAAATCTGTTATGTATATCACTTACTTTTTTAGCACGGATAGTTTTAGCTCTTTCATCATGAATTGAAATATCACTGTTTCTGGTCAGTATAGTTTCAGCACCAACAAGTTTGAGCATCTCATTTAATTTTAAAGCAATATCAAGATTAATATCTTTTTCAAGGGTTGAATCAGGCGCAACTGCCCCCCCGTCAACACCACCATGCCCTGCATCAATAATTACACGTATCTGCTTCGGCTTGTTATAAACATTAGTGCTTACCGCATATTTAGCGGCATCATATATCTGTAAAACACCAAGAACTAAAAAAAGACTCAATAAAATTGAAGTTGAATATAACAATTTCTTTCTGCTGATCATCACACATACACCTCATAAAAATGTATGCATTATGAGGAATTTTATGAAAATCAGCCGTTCTGTGATTTCCTTCGACCAAGATAATCCTGCAGAATAGTAACTGCAGCAACAGCATCAATTACCTGACGCGTTTTTCTGCCGTGGAAATCAGCTTCATTGAGAGCTCTATAAGCAGAAACCGTTGTAAGCCTTTCATCCCACATATCAACATCGATACCTGTAGCTTCACGTAATTCATTGGCAAGTTCAGTACATTTTTCACAGCGTTCACCACAAGATCCGTCCATATTTTTCGGCAGACCGACAACAATAAGCTCAGGTTTTCTTTCATTTATAACTTCTATTAACTTTTTAATTAAATTCGGCCTGTATTTTTCTGTTATTACTGTAACAGGACTGGCCAGAATTTCTCTTTTATCACATATGGCGACACCAGTTCTGGTATCGCCATAGTCTACAGACATTATAATCATATATTATTCTCCGCCTGAAATTGAACCGGTATCAGACCAGCCGGAATCGCCGCCGATTATGGGGAATGTGGGCTGCGGAGTCTGTGGAACATCCGGCGCAGGTGTGATAGGTGTCGAACCGCCATTGGGTTGTCCCTCTGTGCCAATTTGCGGAGCAGTTGTACCTGTTCCGCTATCAGTGCTGCCTGAGTTGCCTGCATATGCACCTGACCAGCCGCCCTTTCCGCCAAGGATACCGTTCGATCCATAATGCTGACCATTACAAACTGTTTTGTACTGACTTGTAAAATATGCTTTAGATACTGAGTAACAACCACTTCCTGCAAGTTGGCCTGAATATGTGCAATATCTTACTTCTTTGGCCTTACTTTCAGGAAATTCAAATTCTTTTGCTTGAAGTTTACTGTGAATTTCATCGTAAATCTTCTTAAAGATCTGACCTGCAGGGTTAGTAGCAGACGTACTAATTGCTTTATTTTTATCAAAGCCATACCAAACAGCCGATACATAATATGGTGTACCGCCTGCAAACCAACGGTCATAGTTATTTGATGTTGTACCTGTTTTTGAGAAGGTCTGGAAATTATTCACGCCGTATCCGCGACCTGTACCCTGTGTAATAACAGTCTGAAGCATTCTGTTCATAACTTCAGCTGTGTCAGCTGATATAACCTGTTCACCTTCCGGATTAGTGTTATCAAAATAAACTATTGATCCATCACTATTCGTAACCTTGAAATACGGATATGGTTTATAATATTTACCACCACTGCCATAGATAGCAAAAGCTGCAGTTGTTTCAAGAGAAGTAAGTCCCCTGTTCATACCACCAACACACAACGGTGAATAGTCGTAGTCATCCACACCATCAACGAGCGTTGTAAAGTGCAACTTATTCTTCATAAAATCGTATGCTTTTTCAATTGAAATATATTCAAGGATTCTGTAAGGAACGGTGTTCAATGACTGTTTAAGTGCATACTGAGTTGTAACATAGCCGCCTGAACCATGGGATCCACCATAGTTTTCAGGCCATAATTTACCATTACGACGTGTACCTGAATAGTCCAGTACACGTGTACCCCAGGTAATCATATTATTATCAATAGCGTACGTGTAAACACTTAATGGTTTAATTGTTGAACCGGGCTGTCTGGGCGACTGTGATGCTCTGTTAAGACAACGATCTTCAATTTTTTCGTCACATCCGCCTACAATAGCTACAATTCGTCCTTTATAGTCCATGATAGTCATAGAGCTCTGAACTCTTTCACCATAATAAGCACCATAGACAGCAGGAAAACCTTCTCTGTTTTCATAAACACGTTCAACAATATCCTGAATTTCAGTGTTTTCAGCAGAGTAAATTCTCAAACCACCATAATAAACTTTTTTCCACGCCTGAATATATGAAAGATCATAATCGGTCTGGAAATCTTCAATCAACTGATTTATTATATGGTCAACATAATAACTCTGTATTTTTTCTGTCTCTTCAATTTCCTGAGAATCTTCAATCTGGCTTACAAAATTAGGATCGTTAGAAAGAACAAGTTCACACTTGAGAGCTTCATTATATTCACTCTTGTTGATATAACCCTCAGCCAACATATTATCAAGACAATATTTTCTTCTGTCAGCATTGTTTTCAGGATTTATCAACGGGTCATATGTTCCCGGTTCCTTTGTAATACAAGCGAGGGTTGCACATTCAGCAAGATTCAGATTTTCAACTTCCTTACCGAAATAAACTTCAGCCGCAGTTTTAATACCGTAACATCCTTCACCAAGATAAAGAGTATTAAGATAAGTTTCGAGAATTTCATCTTTCTCATAGTTTTTTTCAAGATTAAGAGCTGTCAGAATTTCTTTGAACTTTCTCACATAAGTAACATCTTTTTCATCTGTCAGGTTTTTGATAAGCTGCTGAGTAATTGTAGAACCACCCTGACCTGAGTTACTGGGTTTAACAAGAACACCGATAGTTCTGATCCAGTCAACACCATTATGGTCATTAAAACGTCTGTCTTCCAACGCAATAATCGCATTTATCATGTCTTTCGGAATATCATCAAGACCTATCCATATTCTGTTTGTTTCACCATGAAGACGTGTATATTCGGTGTAATCAGAAGATTCAGTTTCTTTTCTGTAAATAATTGAAGTCTGAACCTGGTCAGCCTTATACTTGTCAAGGTCAAACGGCTCACCATTTACATATGAAATCGACTTATAAAGCACATAACCGCTAATAACCAGTCCGCACAATACAACAACAAGTATTATGCTTTTAAACACAACGCCAACGGTTGATAAAATTGATGAACTTTTGCTCTTGTTTTTTACGCCTGCAGCCATTTTATGTCCTCCATATCCATTAACAGATATACTTTCTGAATACAATTATTGATATTATAGCACATATTTTCCGTTTTGTTTAGTGTTTTTTTTTAAAAATGACAATTTTGTAACATATTTACAAATTCTGTATAGGAATATTTATATCAGAAACAATAATTGTATAAATATCTTTTTGAAACTGAGGTCATTTTATGAAAACAAAAGCCAAAACTACAATCATTACCATTACTATAATACTAATATTTATCTCCATTTTCCTGAAACCAAGTAAAAACACAGACGCTAGCAGAAATGAACGTAATGAAAAAAAAGAAGTTACACTTACTTCAACAACCATCACTGACACTTATTACAGAATTTCAATTTTTAACGATAAAGTGGCACTTTTTAACGGAAATTCAAAAACACCTTATAAAATTTATGACACATATGCAAGTTCCCTTCCTGAAGAAGAACAAAAGAAATTAGTTGATGGCATAATTGTCTTTTCAAGTGAAGATTTAATAAAACTTATCGAAATATATACAAGTTAATACGTATTGACAAAACAACACAATTATATATAATTTATATTAAGTAAAGCTATAAATCAGTGAGGTGTAATGATATGGTTACTAAAAAAATCTTCAAAAAAACAAACAATGAAATTTCTTTATTAGGATTCGGATGCATGAGATTTCCTGTGCTAGGGTCAGATGATACAAAAATCGATTACGACAAATCACTGGAAATGATTGATTACGCTTATAAAAACGGTGTGAATTATTTTGATACAGCTTATGGATATCACGGTGGTGAAAGCGAAAAATTTGTTGGTGTCGCTTTAAAACGATATCCCCGCGAATCTTTTTATCTTGCTTCAAAAATGCCGCCTTGGTTTGTAAAAGAAAAAGATGATATTGAAAGAATTTTCAATGACCAACTCAATAAATGTCAGGTGGAATATTTTGATTTTTATCTTGAACACGCACTCAATGACGAAAATTATGACAAACTTGAAAGTTATGATACATATAACTTCCTGTTAGAAAAGAAAAAAGAAGGCAAAATACGTAATCTCGGATTTTCTTTTCACGGCTCACTTGAATGCCTTGAAAGAATCCTTGCAGACCATGAATGGGATTTTGTACAGCTTCAGTACAATTATCTTGATACTGAGATTTCAAATGCAGAAAAAGAGTATCAACTGATAAAAAAATATAATCTCCCGTTAATTGTAATGGAGCCTGTACGTGGTGGGGCTCTGTCAAACCTTTGTGAAGAAGCAAATGCATTGCTAAAAAACGCACGTCCTGACAGTAGTATTGCCTCATGGGCAATCAGATTTGCCGCAAGCAATGATAATATTCTCACGGTACTGAGCGGTATGTCAAATGATGAACAGGTTAAAGACAACATAAAAACAATGACAGATTTTGAGAAAATAAGCGAAGACGAAACAATTATTCTCAAAAGAGCTGCAGAGATTTTCAAAGAATATTTTTCTGTTCCTTGTACAAAATGCAGATATTGCACAAAAGACTGTCCACAGGGCATTGATATTCCCGAAATGCTTAACATCTGGGGGAAATACAGACTTGAGAAGAATGCGGAAGATTACACTAAACGCTACAATAATATCGATGTTTCAGCACATGCAGCAAAATGCATTTCATGTAAAATATGCGAAAGTTATTGTCCTCAGCAGATTAAAATTTCTGACATAATGAGTGATATGAAAGAAATCAATAAGAAATTGTCAATCGAAAATTAAGGGGTGTTTTATGTTGTGCGATCTTAACAGTGCAAAAACTATATGGGTTGATCCTAAAAAGTATCCTGATTTTCAAAAAAGCTTTGAAACTACTAATATGACAAGAGACGGCTTTAAATTCAGAGTAGCTGAATTTAAAAAATCTATCAGTATTACAAAAGCGATTGATAATGCATACATTGCAATTTTTGCAGATTGCAAATACAGACTGACAGTTAACAACAAAATTGTCGGTATGGGACCGGTTTGTGCCGGCGGCGATTTCAGCAATCCCCATTCTTTACCGAAGAGCTATTATACAGTTTTTCCAATTGAACTTTTGATGGGCGAAAATGAAATTTATGTCGAAGTCCAGACAATACCCGAAGTTATGACCGATACTTCAAAAGGAAAACCATGTCTTATTGCAAAACTAATGGTTAATTATGCTGATTCATCAGAGCAATCATTTGTTACGGATGAATCGTGGCTGTGTCGTGCAACCGAAGCATATACATCACCAACACGTTATATGTGTGGTTATGAAGATACACCTTGGGAAAAAGCTGTAATCACCGAAAACATCTGGCAGCTTCACCCCTCACCTATCAAACCGCTCGTAGAAGAATACATTCCTGCTTCAAAAATAGTTGTGCCTGATGAACTGAAAAACCGAGTAATAATAAACGGTAATTCTATAACAGTAAAATATGGCTCACCGGTTACTTTTGATTGTATTTTTGATAAAATTTATGCTGCATATCCGACAATGGATTTTGATTCTTGCGGCAACATAATATCCGATATAGATTGCCAGGAGTTTATAGGTCAGATTTGTCATAATGACAAAACAATGATCAGAATTGAATCAATCAATAATTTTTCCTACAGAGGAATACGTCTTCAGAGCATCGGTGTAATAAGAATAGGTGTCGTATTTACAGAAAGAAAAGATGCTCATATAAATAACATCGGACTTATATCAACACATTATGATGAACCTGATAACGGTACATTTGAATGCAGCGATGAGAGTCTTAACCGTGTTTTTAAATTATGTAAACACACACTTGGAATCTGCAGACAGTCACTTCATCTTGACAGTCCATATCATCAGGAAAATCTTGCTTGCACAGGAGATTATTACATTGAGAGTCTTATGGCATATTACTGCTTTGGAGACACTAAACTCACACGTTTTGACATAGTACGCACTGTTGATTTTCTGAAAATGAACGATGGTTTTATGTTCCATACCACATACAGTCTCATTCTTCTGAGAATGATTTACGACTATTACATGTACAGCGGTGATATTTCAATTATTGAATATTCTATTGAAATTTTACATTTACTCCTTGAACGATTTAATTCATATACAGCAGAAGACGGATTGATCACAAATCCTCCGAACTATATGTTTGTTGATCACGTAGTGTTTGACTCATATTCAATGCATCATCCGCCAAGAGCACTTGGTGAGACAGTACTTAATGCGTTTTACTACGACGCACTTTGTATGGCAGTTAAAATCTGTAACATTGTCAAAGATAACAAGTCTGATATTTACCAAAAGCGTGCAGAACTGTTAAAAGAATCTTTCAACAGAACTTTCTACGACAAAGAGTTAAATCTTTATTTTGACGGCAGAAATTTCAAAGATGAGGTTATACCCTGGAGACCTTGTGAGGAAAAGAAACGCTATTACAGTGTTCATTCAAATACATTGGCGGTATTGTTCGGTTTATGTGATGACACAAAAAGCACTGAGCTTATGGAAGAAGTTCTTAATAACGAGAATCTTATTCAGCCTAACCCGTATTTTATGCATTTTGTTATTGATGCAGTATATAAAACCGGACTGTTTAAAAAATACGGGATCAGCATTCTGAAACGTT